>CAJXTM010000441.1 GCA_913061385.1 uncultured Rhodopirellula sp.
ATCAGCCTCGGTCTCGTGGGCTCGGAGATGTGTATAAGAGACAGGTGTAAGGTATGACGGCTTGGACCGTTCTATTGATCTTCGTGTCTCACGACTCCGCAAAAAGATAGGCGATGACCCCGTGCAGCCAAAACGGATCAAATCGGTTCGCAGTGTCGGTTATCTACTGGCTACACAATCATGACACGACTGTTCTTCCGCTTTTATGTGGGCATCGTTGCAATTCTCGTCGTTGCTTGGATTGTGCAAGCCTACATCGCGGATCTGCCCACCACTCAAAATGTCAGCGTTGTGGAAGATGCACTCGCTGGGGGGGTCCGACTCGCCCGTGATCATGTTGCAAATATCTGGGATGAAGAAACATCAGTTTCAGCCAGCAAATACAAGCAGGTTGCGAGCAAATTCAAGTATCCGATGATTCCGATAGCGTTCAGCAATGCGGATTGGTTAGATGAACCCTATCGCCAACGCTTACTCGAAGGTGAGGTGGTACTGCTGGGGGACCGTATCGCGATCGCCATATTCCCAACCCTGCAGCCTGAAAAATCAATTGCTGATGAACTACTTTTCTCTGGCAGTAGCACGTCGGCTACACCGATTGAGCCAGCGATGCAGACGAACGCAGAAGATCGAATGCTTGAGAGTTCGGATCCGGATTACTTTTTGCTCTTTGGCCCTCTGCCACAATTTGTTGGCCCAAGTCGCTCTAAAGTCACGCTTGGCTACGGAATCATATTCCTGCTGGCGGCCATCGCCATCGCAATCCTGCTTCGTCCCGTTGCCAAGCAGTTCCGCGCGGTGGAACTGACGGCGACATCGATCGCCAGTGGTAATTTACAAGCACGCATTGCGACCAATTCACGATCGCAGGACTTAGCGTTGGTGATAGCTTTCAATGGAATGGCGGACCGAACCGAGGCTCTGTTGCGTTCACAACGAGAACTCCTTCAAGCAGTGTCGCACGAACTGCGTACTCCGCTGGCCCGAATTCGCTTTGCAACCGATCTGGTCGAGACGGCAACAAACAACGAAGAGCGGCGCAAACGACTCGATTCGATTGATAATGCCACCGAGAAGCTGGATTTGCTGGTTGGGGAATTACTCACCTATGCCAGAATTGAATCCAACGCTTCGGAGATGACACCGGAACCGGTCGATGTCTGGAACAAGATCGAAGAAGCGGTCGATTTCCATGCTCCCTTGTATCCCAAGATCAATTACGTCCTACCCCCAAATCCCAAACGGCTGATCACACAGGCCCATTCAGATAGTTTGGCGAGAGCCATTGACAATCTTGTCAGCAATGCCGGACAACATGCGAAATCACGCATTTTGTTGTCCGCCAACATTGTCGACAAGTTCGTGGTAATCACCGTCGAAGATGATGGGCACGGCATACCGGAAACAGAATGGAAAAATGTTTTCGAGCCATTCAGGCGGCTCAACAGTGGTGACAACCGGGGCGTGGGATTGGGTTTGGCTTTGGTAGAACGCATCACCAAACAACACAAAGGACAGGCTACCGTTGGTAAAAGCAATCTCGGTGGAGCCTGCCTGACAATTCGGTTGCCTCACATCTCGAACTCGATAGAAAACTGATCAACCGAGCAAGACAAACCACTGGAAATGGCTCATCGTTGATGGTTACTTCCTGCTACACACGAACTGCTCTCGTCAACTACATGCCTCAACATAGGCAGCCCGTTGCGATTTCTGCCAACCACGAGAACATCACATGAGTCAAAAACTCACACTGCCACTGCTTGCTTTTCTGTGCTTGGCATGTCATTCCCATGCCGCAGTGGGCAAAGAATCACACATCGGAAAGAAGATCACCCCCTTCACCTTGGACAATTGCTACGGCCGTCCAGTTTCCCTTGGTCAACTTGCCAGCAAGAAAGCCATCGTCGTTGCATTCCTCGGAACTGAGTGTCCTCTTGCAAAACTCTATGGCCCCCGACTCGAAAAGCTTCAGCAGACATTCGGCACAGATGACGTTGCCGTCATTGGCGTCAATTCAAACAAGCAGGATAGTTTGACCGAAGTCTTGGCGTACAGTCATCGTCACAAAATCTCATTTCAGATACTCAAAGATCTCGGCAACAAAGTTGCGGATACTTTTGCTGCCGAGCGGACCCCCGAAGTGTTTTTGCTGGACTCGAACTTCACGGTTCGGTATCACGGCAGAATCGATGACCAATACTACGTAGGAGGCTCCCGAGCCCGCCCCGAAACCTCAGAATTATCAGACGCGATCAAGCAGCTGCTTGCAGGCAAGGACATCACGATTCCAGAAACCCCCGTGGAAGGTTGTCACATTGGTCGTGTCAAAAACATGCCCGCTACCGGCTCCATCACATTCACAAAACACATCGCACCGATTTTCAATAATCACTGCATGCGTTGCCACCGGGAAGGTGAAATCGCTCCTTTCAATCTGACCCAATATGAAGATGTGATTGGCTGGGAAGACACCATCATGGAAGTCATCGATGAAGAGCGAATGCCGCCATGGTTTGCCAACCCCAAACATGGTGAATTCGCAAACGACCCAAGACTCAGCCCCAAACAAAAAGAACTTATCTTTACCTGGATTGAAAATGGAATGCCCAGGGGAGAATCAATTGATCTGCCACCACCGCCAGTATTCACTGAGGGTTGGCAAATACCCGATCCTGATCAGATCATCACGATGCCCGAGGCGTTCCCAGTGCCTGCGGAGGGGACCGTCGATTACCAACACTTTGTGATTGATCCGAAATGGACGGAAGACAAATACATTACTGCCACCGAGGCACGACCCCAAAATCGAAGTGTCGTACATCACATTTTGTTGCATGTCATTCCACCAGGCACCCCAGCCAAAAACTATTTGAGAATGCGCGGTCCTATCTTGGCTGGATACGCTCCCGGTGCGGTCCCACTGACAACCACAAAGGGGGTTGCCATAAGGATCAAAGCCGGCAGTAAATTACTATTTGAAATGCACTACACGCCAAATGGCTATGCCCAAAAAGACCAAAGCTATGTTGGACTGTGCTTTGCAAAAGAACCTTCCGAGATCAAACGTGAACTGAAGGGAGATGCTGCAGCCTATCCTCCCAAAGACCTGTTCCTCGAGCATCATGATCCTCAAATACAAGTGGTTCAGGATTCGAAAAAAACAAAGCAGAATGTTGCCTTGATCAGCATGACTCCCCACATGCACTTGAGGGGAAAATCGTTTCGCTATGATCTGGTCGATTCCAAAACTGATAAAGTCATTGAGACGCTACTTGATGTGCCGGCATACGACTTCAATTGGCAATTGAGGTACATCCTCAAGAAACCCAAACTGATTCGACCAGGGCAATTCATTCGTTGCACGGCTGTATTCGACAACTCAGCAAACAACCTGTCTAATCCTGACCCCTCGGTAGATGTTAGATGGGGTCCGCAGAGTGAAAATGAAATGATGATCGGCTTCATGGAGTACATTCCGCTGTAGGCCCAAAGATGCCATTAAAAAAGATGCAAGATGTTGCCTCAAGCACCTATCGGTAAAGTTGCTAGACCGTCAGTTGCTAGACATGCAACTAACCAGTGACGTTCCTTTTACCACGTCAACCGACCCCATGAATGCTGCATGATCGTCAAAAAGTCAAAACGCTTTATTAACTTTCTGAAGACCACCGCTATCGGTGGGCTACTGTTCTTGCTGCCACTCATTGTGCTGGGAGCTTTGATTGGACAAATCGCGCCCATCGTGATTTCGATTGCATCAGCACTCAACGAAAACATCCCAGTAAAGACACCGGCAGGGGCTGCTATCCTGGTCGGTTTGTCCATTGCCATCGTGCTGCTGCTCTGTTTCGCCGCCGGTATGTTTGCACGTTGGTCGCTTGGTAAGAAAATCTCAACTGCGTTTGAGAAAAAGCTAGCGCTCTTCTTCCCACGCTACTCGATCCTCAAGGATCAGATGGCTGATACGATCGGTGGGAATGAAACAAGGCCACAAATGAAACCCGTTCTGGTTGCTTTCGATGAGTACCAACGCATCGCCTTTGAAACCGAACGTGATGAAATGCAGGGATTAGCAACAATCTACCTGCCGGGTTCTCCCGATCCGTGGTCGGGCAAAGCCGTGATCGTCAAACTTGATCGTATCAACCGCCTAGATGCAGACTTTGGGCACGCAGCCGCCACCTGCGAGCAGGTTGGTCGCGGATCGATTGCGATGGCCCAAAAGTTGGCCAAGGGACCAGCATCAGTCACTGAGACAACCAATGACGCGAGCCCCACTGGTGGCCCAACTGCGAGTGGTGCATCACAAAAAACGTGATTCGCTTCACACATGACCGTCGCCACCAACAACTCACTCCTGCAGTCACGACTCTCGACCGCTCATTCCAACTCAGATAGTATTCTTTTGGGGACCATGAAGCGTATTTTTGTGTTGCAGTAAATTGCTTGCATTTCGATGTTCGTACTTTGGCCAAGGTTCGTATGTTGGGAACTTAGCAAACCCTCTACACTGTGCGTTCTGCTCAGTTTAATAATTGCTCGCACCGGGAAGGATTCCACGAAGATGTTTCGTCACGCGTTTGCACCACTTCTGATTATTATTTGTTTGATTTCAGCCTCTGCTCCTCGGGTTGCTCATGGGCAACAAATGGAAACAGCCACCGTTCAGGCGGCAACATCTGTCTTAAGCGAAGCGATGACAACGCCGGGCAATAAGATCCCTCGGGCCTGTCTCTTATACACATCTCCGAGCCCACGAGACCGAGGCTGATCTCG
>CAJXTM010000442.1 GCA_913061385.1 uncultured Rhodopirellula sp.
GAGATCAGCCTCGGTCTCGTGGGCTCGGAGATGTGTATAAGAGACAGCTATCGAGGAGCAGATTCTTGCTCTCCATGCTGATAAACGGGAACTCGTTGCTGGTGTACTGGATGGTACTGACCGGGCAGCAAAAATGAATACGGACGATTTGATTCAGCTGATCAAAGAGGGTGCTGTTTCCTGATTTCTACCAACTTATTTGCTGACGAAAATAAAAAGGTGTTCCTTTGACCAGACTTGTCTTGGCCGCCGCGGATACTACAAATGTCAAGCGAGACGCACTGGACTACTTCTCTTGTGGTCGCTTGAATCACACGGTACTATATATATGTTCACTATGCGGCCCCTCCTTCTAGGGGGGGGTGACTGTCCGCAAAATAGTGGCCTCCACACACTGGCATACGGAAGGGATCAGAGAATGGCAAAGAAGGCAAAGGCATCGTCAAAGGTCAAGATTGACCCAGGTTTGAAAGCTGTTCTGGAGCGTGAGCCGGGTCTCAAGACCACCCTGGAGCAGATCGACAAGACCTTCGGCGATGGTGCGATCATGCCGTTGGGAGCATCTCAGCACTTGCAGATTGACGGCATCCGGACCGGTAGCCTCAGTCTCGACATGGCCTTAGGTGGCCAGGGGATTCCTCGGGGAAGAATGATCGAAGTTTTTGGTCCTGAGTCGAGCGGAAAGACAACGTTAGCTTTGCACATCGGTGCCGAGGCCCAGAAAAAAGGCGGCATTGCTGCCATCATTGATGCAGAGCATGCTTTTGACCCAAGTTGGGCAAAGAAGCTTGGTGTCGAGCTGGATACCCTGCTGGTCAGTCAGCCCAGCAGTGGTGAGGAGGCCATGCAGATCTGTGAGATGTTGGTCAAAAGTAATGCGGTTGATGTCATTATCATTGACTCCGTTGCTGCCCTTGTTCCCAAGAAAGAGCTTGAGGGTGAGATCGGGGACAGCCATGTGGGCCTGCAAGCAAGGTTGATGAGTCAGTCAATGAGAAAGCTGACGGGAGCAATCGCGAAAAGTAAGTGCGCCGTGGTTTTCATTAACCAGATTCGCGAGAAAATAGGAGTGATGTTCGGAAGTCCGGAAACGACTCCCGGTGGACGCGCCTTGAAGTTCTACTGTTCTTGCCGAATCGATGTTCGCCGCATCGGCGCGTTGAAAGATGGTGAGGAGCAGGTTGGTCAACGTGTGAAGGCCAAAATTGTAAAGAATAAGGTTGCTCCGCCCTTCCGAATTGCCGAATTCGACATGATGCATAGCAACGGAATCAGTTACGAAGGTGATCTGCTCGATTTGGGAACCACTCACAAAGTGGTGAACCGCAGCGGTTCCTGGTTCAAGTATGGTGAAACTTATCTGGGACAAGGAAAAGAAAAGGCTCGGAACTTCCTGATCGAAAACAGTGATATCGCTGAGGAAATTAAAGAGCGAGTCATGCAGGCGGGAGGCTTTGCGGCTCCGGCAGATGAACTGCAAACAGCCGAGGATTCCGAGGAACCCAGCGAACAGGAAGTGCCCAACAGTTAATCCTTCATGCTCGTTATACCCTTCAAGGAAACACGAGTTTTAAGTTTTCGACTAACATTGCATCTGTCAGCGGCTCACATGAGCCGCTGATTTTTTTGTGAAATGTCTCGTTGAAATGACATGGTGCTGTCTTGATCGGAGAACGCCTGCAAGGATTTTTGATGATTGACTATGGCGGTCGCATGCGGCGGTCAAATGTGTTGATGCTTGTTCTTTGGGTGCTGTGCATTTTGGATGGCTGTGATGGCAATCAGTCAAACACAATCTCTTCAACCACTCCAGATCCGATGGATATGGACCACGTGACTGCTGCGAATCAGCAGTTGGAACTTGGCAACTGGGAAGCGGCTAGCGAGTTAGCATATCTTGCTTTGGTTGAATCGCCGGATGATTTGGATGCGACAATCATTGCTGCCAAGGCCGAAGCAGGCAGAGGAAATCATCAGATCGCTCTCGATCTACTCACCCCCGCTGATTTGAGTTCCCGCCTAGGGCGGCAGGTAGTGGATCTGGATATCAATCTGCACTTGGCTATGAACGAGGAATGGGAAGCAGCAGACGCACTTTTAAATGCATTGGGCGTTTATCCACAGGAAGATCGTTGGCGGGTCCAAGCATGGACGCTGCTTAATGCTTGCGGGCGACGACAGGAGGCATCGGTTCAGGCATCGTGGTTGTGTCGTGCGGGGAAAGCGAGCAGGCAACAACTCGAGTCGCTTGTCTCATGCACCGTTGCTTATCCGTTGCCCGATATTAGGGGGATCTCAGAAAAGAGTTTTACTGCAGGCTTGGGGAAGGCTCGTGGGTACTACACATTGCAGGATTATCGCAAAGCACTTGATGAGCTTCGTGATGTCAGATTCGCAAAGTATTCCACACGTCCTGCATCGCTGGCATTTGAGGGGCGGTTGTTGACTGAGTTGCAGCGATTCGATCAGGTACCTGGTTGGTTTGCGAGGTGCGATTCCAATGTTCAGCGATTCAATGATTACTGGGCAGCGGTTGGTACCTACTTGTTTGATCAGCGGGAGTACGCAAGTTCTGTGATGGCTCTGTTGCGAGCGATCGCGTTAGACCCGACGGACCGAGTGTCGGTTCAGCGAATGTCCCGTGGCTTGGCAGGGTTAAAGCGGTCTGAGGACAGTGATCAATTTCGGTATCGAGGGACCCAGTTGGCAAAGTGTGAGCAGAAACTCAAGGAAGTGTTTGAATCGTCCGATTTGGCGGGCAGTGTCAGGGATTTGCAAGGCTTGTTGCTTGAATTAGGTCGCCCATTTGAGGCGATCGGCTGGACACTGTTGGGGACCACTTCGGAACGACAAAAGATTCTCATTGATCAGCAGAGACAACTGCTGCTTCAAAGACCGGAAGTCTTGAGCATGGCATCGGTGTCGGGAAAGTTGGGTCTGCAGGCGAGAGATTTTGGTGACCTAGCAAACCTTGATGAATTGATGGGGCGAAAGAAAAAGCAAATTGAACTTGATCGGAAGACCTTCAAGGTCGAAGTGTTGCCGAGACTCAGTGATGTTGCTGAAGAGGTGGGCTTGGAGTTTCAGTGGTACCCGGATTCGGACGTGAAGTCAGATCCCATTCCAATCCATGAGTCACTCGGCGGTGGTATTGGTGTCTTGGATTATGACCTTGATGGATGGCCTGATCTGTATCTGGCTCAAGGTTCTGGTGAACCGCCCTCCGGGCAATGTACCCGGTCAAACAAGCTGTTTGTCAATAAGAATGGTTCGTTCAATGATTGCACTGAGTTAGCAGGTGTGTCCGACTACAACTACTCGGCTGGGCTTGCTTGTGGTGATGTGAATCAGGATGGGTTCCCCGATCTATTGCTGGGAGCTTTGGGGCGGAATCGATTATTGATCAACAACGGTGACGGCACATTTGTCGAGTCGACAAAGCGACTTGGTCTGCAGCAGGATCGATTTACATCTTCGTTGGCGATCGGTGATGTTAACGGTGATGCGTTACCAGATATTTATGAAGTGAATTACATCGAGATGGAGGGTGGGTTCAAGTTGCCTGAAAAGGGGTCTGACGGGCGAGAACAATTACCATCGCCGCTGCTTCATTATGCAGATGCAGATCGCTGGCTGGAAAACCTGGGGAATGGGGAATTCAAGCCGCGTTCGATTGCACGTGAGGTCGCGGATCCCGGAACCGGACTTGGGGTGGTAGTCACGGACTTTGACGGTGATGGCCTGAACGAGATATTTGTTGGCAATGACGTTCGTCCCAACCATTTTTTGTCTCATGTCGGTAATCAGAAATTTGAAAATTCAGCTGACATAAATGGAATAGCCAATGGCTTTCAGGGTACGGCAAATGGATGCATGGGAATCGCAGCAGGTGACTTTAATCGTGATTTGAAGCTCGACTTACATGTGACAAATTACATCCATGAAGCAGCCAACCTATATCTGCAGGCCGAGGGCAACGGTTTCAGTGATCAAGCCGTTCGTTATGGGTTGGCTGAGCCAAGTTCGCCGAATGTCGGATTTGGTACCAAGGCGGTCGATTTTGATCGAAACGGTTGGCTGGATTTGGCAGTGGTAAATGGTCACATTTTTGATCTACGGAGTGCTGGACAACCATTCCGAATGCTTCCGCAAATCATGCTGAATGTGGGGCGGTCGTTTCAAGTCTGTGACGTCGATACTGATGGTCATTATTGGGATACACCTGTGCTGGGCAGGACCATGGTCCTGCTGGATTACAATCGGGACGGAGCGGTGGATCTGGTGGTTGGGCACTTGGATCATCCTCTGGCTCTGCTGGAGAATCAGACGCAGACCAGTAACGCTTGGATACAGCTTTGTCTTGTTGGGACACAATCTGAACGGGATGCAGTTGGGGTGCGTATCAAAGTGTTCACTGATCAAGGAACCTTTGCGCAGTGGGTGACCGCGGGAGACGGCTATCTTTGCAGCGATGAATCAATCGTTGACTTCGGCTTGGGGGCTGCGCCAGAAATCCAGCGTCTAGAAGTAAACTGGCCCTCTGGCAAGCGTCAGATATTTAAAAAGATCGGGGTCAATGAAAGGTATCTGGTAATCGAGAACCAAGATCAGCTCTACCCCTGTTGGTGACATGTGTTGGTGGAATCCTATGCGGGTTGGGTTACTGAATTTCGACAAGCGAAATCTGTCATGCGTTGAGCTCATTTTGTTTGGGTGGTCAATTCGATACCCCTGTCTCTTATACACATCTGACGCTGCCGACGACTCCTTACGTGTAGA
>CAJXTM010000443.1 GCA_913061385.1 uncultured Rhodopirellula sp.
GCGTCAGATGTGTATAAGAGACAGGGCATGACTGTTCTGCGATGGTTTGAACGCCGCAGATGAATCGTGTCAAACCCGTATTTTCACCAGAACAAATCACCGCTGCTCTGGGTCAGATTGATTGCCCTGGTTCGCTGAATGAATTCTCCGAAGCCATGGCTCAACCGTGGCGTAATGTGATCCGGCGTCGGCGTGAAATTGATCCATCGGATCTGCCTGTCCCCAGCACTCCAGTGGATTGGTACTCGCTAGGACGCCGACCTGACAAAGACTCAGGATCACCAGCACGCAGCGTTGCCTACGCTTCGGGTGACTTCTTCATTCAGGATGCTGGGTCCTTGCTCGCACTGGCCGTGGCAGGAGCTGATGGAGACGGGCTGCGGGGAAAAACCGTGTGCGACCTTTGTGCTGCACCCGGTGGAAAAGCCTCCGCCCTGCTGGAAGCTGTCGCCAACGGTAAAATCGAATCGCACGGATTTGTACTGGCCAATGAAGTCATCCGCAATCGTGTTGCTCCTTTGCAACTCAATCTAGCTCGCGTGGGTTCGGATTGCTTCGCCGTTTCTAGCCTTGATCCTGAAAAACTGGCCGAGCAACTCCCACAAGCCTTTGACCTGCTGTTGGTAGACGCGCCCTGTAGCGGCCAGGCAATGATGTCACGAGGAAAACAGAACCAGTCATCCCTGTCAGCGCACCAAATCCAGCACAGCGCCTCACGTCAACAACGCATTCTTGAAGCCGCGGTCAAACTAGTCCGCGATGGGGGTCATTTGATATACAGCACCTGTACATTTGCAGAAGCAGAAAACGAAGCCCAGATACGCTTGCTGATAGAACAAGGCGTAGCCAAACCCAGACCCGTTGCTGGTCTTCAAGACCACGAAACTGACTCAGGTTGCTACCGCTGTTGGCCCCACTTACATCAATGTGCAGGCAGTTTTGCAGCTTCGCTAACCATCCAGCACTCCGAATCCAACCAAGTAAGAAAGCGGCGACGAAAAAAACCGACCCGAACACCAATTGCGTTAACTGACTGGTATCAGGAAACAGATTTTGTATCCC
The DNA here is from genome assembly GCA_913061385.1 of uncultured Rhodopirellula sp. Taxonomy (GTDB): domain Bacteria; phylum Planctomycetota; class Planctomycetia; order Pirellulales; family Pirellulaceae; genus Rubripirellula. The sequence goes on from CAJXTM010000443.1 coordinate 1,063, forward strand.
GTATTCACACCCGAGATTCAGTCATTCTGGGATTCTCGCCGTCCGCACCAGACTGGGCAGAAGAGATTGCAATCAGTGGTCCAGAACTCGCTCACCGCGCCGGACAAACATGGAAACCAGCTCACGCTGGGGCACTGCGCCGGACAGCATCGCTGCTCCCAATCAACAAAATCGATATTGATCACCATGCCTGTAAACAGTTCATGCGAGGTGAACCGATTCAAACCAACTGTTCAGGATGGAATGCCGTTCAAATCAACGAAAGACCCTTGGGGTGGGTAAAAGCCAACGGCAAAATAGGAAAAAATCATTTGCCAGCAGGGGCCCGCATGTCTGGTGAACTGACAACGTGATTCCCGCTTTTTCACACCTGTTTGCCAAACGCCTGCCATTCTTTTACGGCTATGTCATGATCCCCTTGGCAATGCTGATGCAGATCGCGACGAGTCCTGGCCAGACTTTTGCAGTCAGCGCTTTCACACCCTTTCTGCGTGAATCTCTGTCACTCAGTGACAGCCAGCTCTCGCTGGCATACATGCTGGGTACGTTGCTAGCTGCACTTCCGCTCATGCTTGTGGGCCCACTTTCGGATCGTTACGGCTTACGCGGTATCAGCCTGATCGCAATTGCAATGCTTTCAGCTGCTTGCTATTTCGCTGCGACAGTCACCAGTTTTTACTCACTGTTAGTAGCTTTTTTCCTACTTCGTTTTCTGGGTCAGGGATCGCTCTCGCTCCTCAGTGGCAACGCTATTTCGATGTGGTTTCGCGATCGCATTGGACGAGTATCTGCTGCCATGAGTATCGGTACAGCAATTGCTTTTGCATGGATTCCAGAATGGCTTCATAGCTGCATCACAACGATTGGCTGGCGGGAAACCTATCAATGGCTGGCAATCATCGTCGCAGCAACCATGCTGCCAATCGTTCTTGTCCTGTTCTGCAATCGACCTGAAGACATTGGGCAAACGGTTGATGGGAACGATGAAGTCCCCCCTGACCAACTGTCTGATGCGTGTGAATCCAGCGTTTCCTGTTTGACTCTTCGCCAAGCGATTCGATGCCGCGCATTCCCAATCCTTGCTGCCAGTAATACCGTCTGGGCAATGGCTGGTACCGGGATCATTTTCTATCTGTTTACTCTCTGTAACGATTTGGGTTTTGAAGCAACAGTTCCAGCTAACCTGTTCAAGACATTTGGATTGATGATGTTGCTCACTCAACTGGTTGGTGGTGTGTTAGCAGATTTCCTACCACTGAATCGTCTGCTGACAATCGGAACGATCATGCTCAGCGCGGGCTTGGGAGCTGTTGCCTTTGGACAAACCGAACTCGCATTGCACACATTTACGGCATTGTTTGGGGCAGGGCAGGGGATATTGTTAGCCGTCGGCAACGTCATTTGGGTTCGGTACTTCGGTCGAACTCATCTGGGATCGATTCGCGGCACAGTATGGTGCTGCACAGTGGCGGGCAGTGGATGCGGACCACTGCTAATGGGCATTGCCCGAGATATCTGGGGAAACTTTGATCCAGCCCTGTATCTCTTTCTCGGTTTAATGACTGGTCTTTCGCTGGTCGCTATTTTTGCAACACCACCCATCGTCAGTAAAACACGCTAGAACTTTCTTGCTGATTTTGCGGGTTTCGTTATCAACCAGCAAGTAAAGGGCATGCGAAGCTGGTTACGCTAAATTTTCTCGTAATTGGTGTTCGCCACCGCAGTAACTTGTCGCCTGTAGTGGTGGTTGTACAAATCCCGACGGATCTTTTTACCAGCTGAATTGTGATGCCCCACACAACAAAATCACCGCATGGGCGGATGCTATCCGCCCTCGCCAACACAGATCATGTCAAACAAACAAGCATGTTTTTGGCGATGCTTGTGCTGCCCTTGGCCTTGGGTTGCTCAAAAGAACAGATAGAACAGGCTCTGGAAACTGCCAAATCCAAAAGCAAGGCTATGACAACATCGGCCGTGGAAAGCGTAGAAGAACAATTACCGGAATCAGGTGAGATCACGCTGAATCTGCAACCTGATCCGATTGTCATCTCAAACGCTGAGATCGAATTGATTTCGATCGGGGATGGCCGACCGAACGTCGTTCAGATCACCACCTACGCCCCTGAGACTTCCTCTCGCTCTTACCCAATGGTCCTGCTGCACGGCACAACCAACACTGCAACAACAGCAAACTTGGCAGGCGAAAAAGTACGATGTGATTTTTATTATCAACAAAGTGCGGCATCACCCATAGCCATGACCAAATCAGGGGAAGCACTGACGGTTGTGTTTCAACCATCCAACCCAACCAACAACGCCTTGACGGCAACTTTTGGAATGATTTCATTACGCGGATCTGATGACAGTATGATTCAAATTCACGGTGGTCATTTGCTGGCAGTGATTCGCGAGGAGACCAACTAGCATGTCCGATTCATACCCAACCACCATAGCGACCAAGTTTACGCGAATACTGTTTATCGCTTTGTTTAGTTCTGTCCTGTTTATCGGACGCAGCCACCTAATTTTTGCTAATCCAAATAGCAATGATCCATCTGGGCCATTAAAAACCCACGCGACGATCGATGGCGCTGCGGCGTTGGCCAACGAACTGCATCAGGCTTACTTGGAACAATTGGCTGTCGTTACCAGGATGTACGAAAACCGCAACGATCCGACAAGTTTTTCAGATCGACAGATCGCAAAATCTGCCGCGCGAATCTGGAAAACACGACGTGATGCAGAACATCTTGAATTAATGTCCGAACCTATCGGCGCGGACTTCACGCGAAAACTTTTCATGCTCGCTGTTCAGGTCGACCAATTTGGATTGGCATACTCGCGAACACCGCGCGGCAGCCAGATGATGACGCAACTCATCACAAAACTGCAGCGTGATCAACCGAGATTCCGGAAATTTCTGCAACAGGCTGCGGCCAGTCTGCAGACAGGAAGTGATCCAGAAGTCTTCATTAAACAAATGGAAGCCAAGGGGATGCAAATGCGTGAATCCCTCGTCTTCTTTCGACCTCTGGAACAAAAAAAGTATCTCCACAATTTCGAAGCGCTGCTCAGCACGGGCGATTTACGTCTAAAAAAGCAGAGGCATGTACAGTATCTTGCGCAAGTAAACGACAAGATCAAAAGCGAGCTTGCCAATGCGGCAGCGGCCTCGGAAGAGATGAAACGTATTTGTCAGGAATTGGAAGATACAGGGTCCGTGACTCTTGATGGCGATGTGCAAGGTGATGGAACACAGGCATTCGCACAGGTTTGCGACCTGTGGGCCCGAGCTTCGGCAAACTTAACGCGGGCCAACGCTCTTGGGTGGATGGTCACCAACAAGGCAGCTAACAAAAGAACGAGCGAAGTCGCCAATTTAAAGAGAGTCACCTTGGTCGCGCTGCCAGCCATCATCAACTCACTGGCAGAAAAGACGGCAACTGATCAGGTCCCCGCCGTTTACACCAACTTATTAATTCAAATCAGTCGATTGAATCGTCGAACAACAACTCGGAATCAAATCTTCGATACTTGTACTGGTGCCTTGAATGAACTTGTGAAAAAAAATCCGGCACTCATTAACAGCATCGACGCCTACACCCGAGCCACTTCTGAACCGCTGAAGTGGAGGAGTCGATTTGCAAGTGAGCAGGCGGACATTTTATCCCGTCAACAGCTGTCTCTTATACACATCTCCGAGCCCACGAG
>CAJXTM010000444.1 GCA_913061385.1 uncultured Rhodopirellula sp.
TCTACACGTAAGGAGTCGTCGGCAGCGTCAGATGTGTATAAGAGACAGATGTAACACTCTACGCCTCCTCTGACGATCAGGCGCTGATTGCATCGAGGAAAGTCAATGGATACCCAAGAGCTGGCGACAGCGGCACCGACATTGTGATCGCGCCCGGTATCGAAACAGTCGATGTCAGCGGAACCGATCTTAGCCTTCTTGGTCACAGTTACTACGGTGACAACGAAACCATGCTCCGTGAACTTTACGATGTCCTTCGAGCAAGACTACCAGCCACCCAACGCACATCGTTGATTCAACGAAATGCTGGCCCGATGACCTATTGGCAACTTGCCCAGCAGGCATCGCCCATCAACCGCTGAGCACGCAGCCCACTGTTGAAACGGAATGTCTGCCGACAACGCAAGATCCTCCAGGCACGATAGGAATACTGCGTATGCTCGCTATTGCCATGATGAATTGATGACACACGCCTCAAGATCGTTAGACTTTTGGCTGTATACGCTGATGATGCCCAAGACGTCATTCACATCCACATCAAACATCGTGTGCCTGCTAATCGCAGTCCTTTGCGTTCCCGCGGACAAGCCCGTTTCATGGCACCCGTTTCAACCATTGTCGAGGCAATCACCGACTGGGCCTCGCAGTACTTCGTGTGGATGCTGGTCGCGTCAGCATTCATGTTCGTTGGCAGCCTATTGGTCGCGTGGCTGATGATCCTGCGTCTTCCCGCAGATTATCTCTGCCGCCCTGACACTACCAACTGTCGTAAAACCCAGCAAACAAATCTGGCATATTTCTTTCAAAAACTGGTATGGAACTCTCTCAGCTTCGCACTCTTCATGACTGGTTTTCTGATGCTATTCACGCCGGGCCAGGGTCTCCTGTTCATCTTGCTTGGGGTGACTCTGATGGACCTACCCTACAAAAACCAAATCACACAACGCTTAGCGAGTCGAAAAGGTACCCTCGGTATCATCAATGGCATTCGAAGCAGGAGTGGTCAACAAGCACTGACAACTGAATCTCAGACCTGATTGACGGCCGTTTCCTCGACCAATCATTCCACTTTACCGCAGAACCATTGTTGCAAACGCCCCCTCGTGTCACGGCCTAATGCTGCTTCGAAAAAAAAGCCGGCCATGGTGGGCACATGCTCCCCGGTGCAACACATCGGCTCTCAGCACGAGACGGTGCTGGGAAAACGGTGCTGGGAAAACGGTGCTGGGAAAACGGTGCTGGGAAAACTGCGGTAAGAAGAAACGGGATCGACTCTATGCAAAACCGACTGGGATGGGGACGCTCTCCTAGAAACAAACATCCGTCGCAGAAGCGAGATCTCACCCGACGCAGAGACGAAGTCGAGCATCGTGTAACACCAGACGTTCAAATTTCCGCATATGCGATGCTACGTCTCCAAAAGAAATACCCGACACAGCATCCAAAAGCTCGCATCAATAGCCTGAAACGGGAGCGAACGGAGTCGGATAGACAGGAGGATAATAACTGTTAGTTACCGACGGTTGCGCGACGATGACAGGCTGATTGACGACGACAGGAGCCAGCATAGGTCTCGCCATGACAACGGGTGCTGGTGCCATAACGATCGGCTGTGCTCGGCCGATCAGAGGGCGTCCGACCACAACTTGACCGGTCGTGACTACGCGTCGCGACACAACTGGAGCAGTCATTAGCGGAGCCTGATAAACGGCCTGAGATTGGAGCACAGGTCTCGCCGCAATGATCGGAGCAGTTGCTGTAGCTTGGGTGATTGTTTGAATTGGAGCGACGACAGCGACGGGTTGCGCTACTGCCGGCCCGAGCATAGGTCTGTAGACCATGCGACGCCCGAACAGCCCACGGCGTTCGGCGGTGTAACCAACGATAGCAGGCGCGTAGGCCTGCACGGGTGCGACATAAGCCTGCACGGGTGCGACATAAGCCTGCACGGGTGCGACGTATGCCTGCCCAGCGTTGATCGTGTAGGGATACTGCGCTTCAGCTTCCCGCTGGTCGGCAAGCGTTAGTCCAACGGCCATCAGGCCAACACCTAGAAAGGTCAATATAAATCGCATACGTCTCTCCTGTATAAACTTCAGTCCCGGCAGAAAGCCGAGTTATCACGATAATCGCTAGTGGAACAGGATGCGCTAAGAACCGGAAGTAGCGGCCCTATTTTCGACAGTGTTTCCAGCAATGTTTGTCCCTTAACTCTTAAACGGTAACGTTTGGGCAATGCGGGGCAAGGGATCAATGCCAAGCACAAACCGAAAATCCGCTGATACCTCGATAATCCGAACGGCCCTCCCCCCCAACGTGGTGTTGAGTCATCATTTATAGCCCAGTGTCTGGCACACCAGATTTATAGCCCGGCGTCTGGCACACCAGACTGGCACACCAGACTGGCACACCAGACTGGCACACCAGACTGGTGCAATCGAAACCGTCACGAACGCCAACCGGACGCACTTCTGCCACGTCAGACTCAATCAACACGTCAGACTCAATCAGACTGAGAGACACGGAAATCTGATACAACCCTAGCTACAAACTTCGACCTGTGATGACGGGTCAGCTTTGATCTCGGAGGAACTCACTGATGTCTGACACAAGAAAAAAACTCAATGAGCATGTCGACACAGTCAGAAAAGAACGCGATGAATTGAAACTTCAGATTCACTTAGCGAACCTGAATGCGAAAGATGAAGACGACCATCTGTCGAAAAAACACGATCAACTTGCCGACGAATATCAGCCGGTCACCGAGGCCATTGAGAAAACTGCTGACTATGTAACATCCGCTTTGGGGATGGTAGCAGACGAATTGGAATTCGGTTTTTCAGCGTGTGCTTCGGGCCATCAGTGACCCCAAAGAGTGAGTGAATCGGCACTCTCACCATTGCATCGCCAACGAGCACACTAACCCACGAACGCCTGAGAATCCTCTGTGGAAGTAACCGACCTACCGCGTCTCGTCCGTAACACCGCGCGGTTTCATGAAGTTGTATCGGTTGCGATGAAATTCGGAATCGCTCCGTGGCTGAGTGGTATCCGAACGGAATGGGTACAGCGTCACCTGCGAACCACGGACGGTCAACAGATCAGCGACCTGCCTGAGGCAGTGCGTGTGCGGATGGCATTGACGGAACTGGGAACTACCTTCATCAAACTTGGACAGATCCTAAGTACGCGTGCAGACCTGATTGGCCCGGAACTGGCAGAAGAACTATCGAAACTGCAATCAAGCACGCCCCCCGATTCTGCAGAGGAAGTGACCAACCTGATAGCTGACGAACTTGGGGCTGAACCGGAGAGGGTTTTTCGCGAGTTTGATGCGGTTGCTTTCGCATCAGCTTCGATCGGTCAAGTTCATCACGCAGTTCTGCAGGATGGTCAATCAGTCGTCGTAAAAGTCCAACACGCGGGCATTGAAGAGCGTGTGCGTAATGACCTCGAAATACTCATTCAGCTTGCCGAACTGGCAGAACATTACTCAAAAGACATTGCCCACTATCGGCCATTGGCAACCGCAAGAGAATTTGCCCGCACGCTCCGCGATGAACTCGACTTCACTCGTGAGCAAAATAATCTAGCGCGATTTGCCCGTAATTTCTGCGACGACCCCATGATTGCGATCCCAGCATCGCATCCGCAATGTTGCTCACGGCGAGTCCTGACGATGGACTGTCTGGATGGAATCGAACTCACTGACCGCACAGCCCTACAGGATTCCGAGTTCAACTTATCCGAGATCGCGAAACGTGGTGCGAACATGTTCCTGCAGATGGTATTTCGCGATGGGTTTTATCATGCTGATCCACACCCCGGTAATTTGATGGTACTTCCGGGATCGGTGATCGGTTTACTTGATTGCGGAATGGTAGGGCGGGTCGATGAAGAACTTAGAGAACAGATTGAAGACCTGTTGATGGCTGCGATTGATCGCGACAGCAAGCGACTGCAGGAATGCGTCGTGGAACTTGGGGAGGTCCCGACTGATTTTGACCGCGCGATGCTGCAAAATGATCTCGTGAATTTTGTCGATGACTATGCCGGTCAATCAATGGACGATTTCGACCTCAGCGGCTCCTTGAATGAAATGATCGAGATCATTCGACAACACCACATTCTGCTTCCCTCGAAAGTCACCCTCTTGATCAAGATGCTGGTCATGCTTGAAGGCACTGCACATCAGCTGTCCCCAGACTTCAACATCATTGAACTGCTGGAACCTTACCGAGCCGAATCAATCAAACGCCGACTCTCGCCACAGCGGGCATGGCGAAAACTGCAGTCAGCTCAACGGGATTGGACCCGACTTGCCGAAACTTTTCCGTCAGATGTCGCGGACATCATGAACCGGATTCGTCGCGGAAGCTTCAACATCAACCTAGAGCACCGAAAGCTCGACAGCATCACCAATCGCCTTGTCTTGGGCATTCTGACCGCAGCACTATTCGTGGGATCAGCCTCGCTATGGAGCAACGATGTGTCCCCGCGGATTGGCAGTATCTCACTGCCGGGGTCGGCCGGCTGCGCGATCGCTCTCTACCTTGGCTTCACCCTTGTGCGTGCCATCAGGAAATCTGGCAACTTGCATGGTCCAGACTGACACCCAGTCGAAACAAAGGCGTTAAACGCGAACTGATTTCTAGATAAAGAGCGAAGCGGAATCGTGCTCACAAAATTCTACGGGAGTTCCTCGGTGCAGAGATCTTGTGTGGCTGTCTCTTATACACATCTCCGAGCCCACGAGACCGAGGCTGA
>CAJXTM010000445.1 GCA_913061385.1 uncultured Rhodopirellula sp.
TACGAGATCAGCCTCGGTCTCGGTGGGCTCGGAGATGTGTATAAGAGACAGATATGGCACACAGCTTCACAACGAAATTCATGCCATGGCATTAGCGTCCAATGGCAAACTGTATGTCGTCCATCGTGATGGCCGACTGAAGGTTGTCTCAACTGAAACCGGCTATGTCGTCGACGAAACCACGGTCCCAGCCCCCGCGTGGGACGGACTTGCCATTGCAGAAGGGCGACTCTACTTGACGACCAATACAGGCGAATTGATCTGTCTGGGAAATGAATAGCCACGCGTGGCAAGCATCTCTCCATTGAACAACAGCCAACAAAACTGGCTCACCGAGCAGCTCTTTGGAAACGATCCGAACATTGAATCAGCCAGCACCGCCATCCGACCGCATTTGGCCACTTCCATCGGTGCCATGGATCATGCGAATGAGATGGTCGAAACTGCTGTTCGCTCACTGGCGTGTCGAGCCGGATTTGGTGCGAAGACATTTGCCACAAGGGCTGGAGCTTGATACGTATCAAGGCTCCGCTTGGGTTGGAGTCGTTCCGTTTCTGATGTCTGACGTTGCTCCGCGAGGGTGCCCTGCAGTACCGGGACTCAGCAGGTTCCTTGAACTCAATGTCAGAACCTATGTCACAAGAGATGGGAAACCCGGCGTTTGGTTCTTCTCGCTCGATGCAGCCAATGCGATCGCCGTCCGAGCAGCCAGAGCCACTTTCAATCTGCCGTACATGGATGCGAAAATGTCATTGGCCCAAAACACCGCATCGGCAACGATTCAATATGAATCGCGGCGAACCCATCGCAACGAACCGACCGCCAATTTCTGCGGCAACTACAAAGCGAAAGGAGAACCATTCCATGCTCAGCCAGAGACATTGGAACACTGGCTGACGGCGAGATACTGCCTGTACAGCGCGAACAGAAAAGGCGATATTTTCAGGGGCGAGATCGATCATCCTCCTTGGACGCTTCGGAACTCGGAAAGTGAGATCAAACACAATACGATGGGTGACCCCTTCGGATTCGATTTCACCGCTACACCTCATCTTCTGTATGCCGAAGCAATCCGGGTTCAGGCGTGGTGGGCAGCACGCTGCTAAAATCGAGCAAATAAGCAATCACACTTGTGGTTGTTAGCGACAAAGCCATTTACATGCCCGAATTCCCAACCGTCGTTGAGCATGACAATGCATAGGTCGATGGACACCAGCCCAGCAAGGCCTATCAGAATTTTTGCACAACCAGACTTCCGCTTCCCCTGATCTATTTTGGGCACGGCCGAAAGCGCCCCTGCTTGATCAGAGCCGTCGGACTGCATGGAGTTCCAACTACACAAAAGATTAAAAGAATGAACCAGCGGACGAAACACTTCCACGAAACGAAAGAAACACGATCTCCACCGACCTGCTCAGACAGTCATACTCCGCAGTAAACCCCGAGCCTGAAATGAGATCAGTTCACAACACCTGATTCCGCTGCGAAGTGAAAAACCGCACCTCTTGCAACGAAGGTTCCCTGATCCATCAGCACCACGACCAATTAGATAAACATCAAGTCCCCTCCTGACAACGCGTGAAACAAAAACCTAAACGGTCACAAGCAAAAAACGAGATACTTAGCCTCCGAAATCCCTGACTTAGTAGAAGCATAAAAACAGACAACTGCACCTAGCACTGGTGCATCTCATGCAAGACTCGTCTCCCATTGTCGCACTGGTTTCTGTTCAACCACATCTTGATCGAGCGATCGCACGGCACTTCGATCTCGCCTCCTAATCATCATCTTACGAGATTCACAATACCGCAATTTGCAACTGGATTGCCCCGTCACGGAGCGGAACATTATTCACGGCTGAAGCAGTACACTATGTAACAAGCCAGAACATATAAAGGCAAAACAAATCGACCGCCGCATGATTCCTCATTGCAACAACGAATGTCAGCGATGAATGGAATCCGGGATACCGAAAACGAATTGAATACAATAGTAAACTGATTGAAGCAGCAGATTCCAACTCCTGACAACTGAGCAGAGTAAAACACATCCCTAAGCTACTGGCGGAAGTAACAATGTTTGCAGCCAATCGAAAAACAGCGTCCTGCAAATCATGCCTGCTGACGGTTGCTTGCATCTTAACAATCCCAATCGCCGGGACCGCATCACTAGCCGCAGACCCAATCGCTTGCCCAACCGTCGAGAACAAAGAATTCAACCGATTTTTTTCCGATGAGCTCTGGTCAAAAGTGGGAGGTACTAAGTGCGTAAAATGCCATAAGCGAGGGGGTGATGCTGAAGATACGCGATTCGTGCTCACGGACCTCAGTCGTTTGGCCACAAAGGAGCGGTCAGCATCTTTGCGTGTCAATCGTGACGCATTCACACGAATGGCTCTGGAGCAGAATGACACCCAATCCTTGTTACTGTTAAAGGCATCAGGAGGAAAGGATCACGGAGGACAAACGGTTCTACGTTCGGGAACTGCAGGCTTCCGAATCCTGCAAGAGTTTGTACGTCGTGTGATGAATCCAAATTCGATTCCGGCTGACGAAACGATCGGTTCAATCGATATCGATTCGTTCTTCGAGGGCATCGCGATGCTCGACGACCATCGCTTGCTGCGACGGGCATCGTTGTCGCTTGCAGGGCGTCTACCGACAGCGGAAGAACTTGCGTCCCTTGCAGTGCAACCCTCATCTCAGGCAACAACGACTGGATTGATTAATACGACAACCGCTGCATTAAAACGCAGATCCTTCGTGGCCATTCTCGATACGTTGCTAAGCGAAGATGCATTTTATGAACGATTGCAAGAAGGTTTCAACGATATCTTTCTGACATTGGGCGTGGACGGCAATCCTGACCAGACGGTTCTTTCCTACGAACACTTCGACAAGACTCGTGGCTGGTACCAAAATTTTGACTTGAGCAAGATTGAAGACGAGAAAGAGCGCCGTGATGCTGGCTACAAGCTAGCCCGGGACTACCGTGCTGCCCTGCTTGGTGAACCCATGAGCCTGGTCAAGCACATTGTGCGAAACGATCGTCCGTTCACAGAGATCGTCACAGCGAATTACATCATGGTCACGCCCTACACCGCTCGTGGATACGGATGCTTTGAGCAAATCAAACACCAATTCGAAAACCCGAACGATCCATTCGAATACATTCCATTTAGACTCAGAGCACTTAAAGGTCGGCGTGAAACTGAAAACCAGGATTCTGAAACTGGTTTTTATCCCCACGCGGGACTCCTCAGCACATTGCAATACCTGAGTAGGTATCCGACGACCGAAACGAATCGTAATCGTCTAAGAGGTCGAATGTACTACGAGCACTTTCTCGGAGTGGATGTACTGGAACTAGCCGCCAGAGTCTCCGATGCCGCAGCGGTGACGTCTAAATTCGAGAACCCAACGATGCAAGCATCCGAGTGCGTGGTGTGCCACAAAACACTCGATCCAGTAGCAGGTTTGTTCCAAAACTTTTGGCGTTTTGACCGCAACACCGCCCTCTATGGAAAACGCAAAGATGGCTGGTTCGCGGACATGTTTGCAACCGGGTTTGAGGGAGATGACCTTCCGCCACAGGAGCAATGGCGAGCATTGCAGTGGCTGGGTGAAAAAACCGCATCCGATCCTCGCTTTGCAAAGACCATGGTTGCCCACGCCTATTATTTACTAACAGGTCGTCACCCCTTGTTACCACCGGAGAGCCTCGATGACCCACTCTACGATTCAAAACGCCAAGCCTATCTCGCACAGCAGAACGAAATCGATTCGATAGCAACACGGTTTACCATCTCAAACTACAATTTCAAAACGGTGATCAAAGATTGGGTTCTGAGTGATTTCTATCGTGCTGATGGTTTAAAGAATGCTGCTTACTCTCGGGAAAGGATGACAGCATTGGAAGACATTGGCATCGTGCGAATGCTGTCCCCAGAACAACTCGAACGAAAAGTGACAGCAATCTTTGGAATGCCGTGGGGTCGCCTGAAAGACCAGACCGCCATGCTCTACGGAGGCATCGATTCAAAAGAGGTCACCGAGCGGGCAGTCGCCCCAAGTGGAGCAATGGGCGCCATTCAAAGAATACTCGCCAATGACGTCGCGTGTCGAAACGTTGCCCTCGATTTCAGCCGCAAGAAAACCGAACGCATCCTGTTTCCTGATATCGAAACCGACACAATACCGGGCGAATCGGATTCATCTGATCAGAAGATCCGAGCGGCGATTGTGCATTTGCATCAACTGGTGCTAGGACGCGATGATGATGGCAGATCGATCGAAGTGACGCGAACGTTTGAATTATTTTCTGGAGTGATCACTGACGCACAAAAGCGTGGCCGATTCGATGAACGTGAAATTTGGAGTTGCCGTCAAGGACTTGAAAAAACGGTGCCCGACCCACACTATACAGTGCGTGCATGGCGTGCCGTATTGACGTATTTACTCAGGCAACATGAGTTTCTCTATGAGTGAACCTCGCCAATCCGAAGACCAGATCCCTCGCACCTGTATTCGTCTGGGACGTTGCCGCACCATTAGCCTGGGACGCTGCCGCACCCGAGCAGTGGAAAAACGATGAGACGTGACTTTTTGAAAAGCTGTGCACTCACCGGGCTCGGTATAGCGACCCCAAACAAAGCGATGTTTGCTGACGACGCGAAGCGTGAGTTACCTCCTTATGAGGGTCCCTACTACATGGCTGTCTCTTATACACATCTCCGAGCCCACGAGACCGAGGCTGATCTC
>CAJXTM010000446.1 GCA_913061385.1 uncultured Rhodopirellula sp.
GCACCAATATCTCGGCTTTAGCAAGACGCTCGCTGGGCTGGAATTTTCTCTGGGCAAGTGTCCGAAATTGATTTCCATATTGAAGGCTTCGGTTCATGAACTCGAGGCAAGTGAAACGAGATGTTCCTCATCGGTTAAACTCTGCATGAGATTCAGGAATGAGCGTTGTCATTTCTGGTTGTGAGGTGGTTTCCAGTGGGCTGCTTTGACTGTTGTTGCGAGTTCCTGAGAGTCGAGTTTGTGCGGACCTTGATTAGGTACGAGGAAGCATTGCTGTGATGTTCCCGTAGGTTTTCGTATGATTCACGAGGATTTGTTGGTGATGTTTAGACATTCAGTGTGTTGTTGTTTGCTGCTTTTGTGTTGTCTTTGGTTGTCACCCGCGGCGGTTGCAAACAACGGAGCGGTTAAGTTGCGTGAGACAACGACGGGGACGGAAGCATCCTTTCGGGGTGCGGCAGTCGCGGGGGAAAATGAGGCGTGGGTTACAGGCTCGAAGGGGACGGTGATGAGAACCGTTGATGCGGGAAAAAATTGGAAACGCATCAGTGTTCCGAGATCGGCTGAACTTGATTTTCGTGATGTTGAGATTTCACTCGCGGGGGCCGTGTTGCTGATGGCTGCTGGTCCAGGAAAAGCGTCGAAGGTGTTGCGTTCAGTGGATGCAGGGAATTCGTGGGAGCTTGTTTTGCAAAACTTGAATCCAAAGGGTTTTTTTGATGGGATGGATTTCGACGACACTGGCAAGCATGGTGTGTTGTATGGTGATCCCATTAATGGGCGATTGGATCTGTATGTGACGCACGATGGGGGCGCAACGTGGAAGCCAATTCCTTTGTCGGGACGCCCTGCGTTGGAAGAAGGGGAGTACGGGTTTGCTGCCAGTGGAACAGGGGTCACAATCAACAACAAAATGTTGTACGTGGCGACGGGTGGTGCCATGGCTCGAGTATGGCGATCAACGGATTGGGGCCAAAGTTGGGATGTTGCTAACACGCCCGTGCGGGCGGGTAATTCGTCGTCGGGAATCTTCTCAATGGATTTTCTTGATGCCAACCTTGGGTTAGTGGTTGGCGGTGATTACACCAAGCCCGAATTGAAGGAAGGAAATCTAGCGAGTTCCACAGATGGTGGGGAAACGTGGGTCGCTCAACCTAAAGTCAATCTTGAACACAAAGCGTGTTTGCGATTTCTTGGGCAGAAGGGCGTCGTCGCATGTGGCCGCACTGGCGTGGATGTATCTTGGGATGCTGGCAAGAGATGGCAGCCAGTAGATAGCGGTGGTTACTACACCGTTGCTGTCGATGCTGATGGGCGTATCGCTTATCTTGCTGGCAGTGATGGCCGAGTCGCGGTCATGCAATGGTGATGCGACGTGGGCGATGCGTGCTTCAGGTTCATTGTTGGATTGTTACAAAAACTGGCATGCAGTTACAGGTGCTCACGGGGCTTGCTTGATGCAGTAGAGTCGTGCTGCAGTTCGAATCAGAAGATGGTTGTCGACAATCGCTGGTGTTGCCATACCCATGTCGTCTTCCATTAGCGTGTTTGTATGGAGCAATTCAAATTCCCGGCCTGCACGAATTACAAATGTTTCGCCATTTTCATTCAGGCAAAAGAGTTTTCCGTCATAGGCCCAGGGTGATGAGGTGAATTCGCGTCCTTTGGGAATTCGCTGTTTGGAGTAAATCTCTTCTCCCGTTTTTGCATCATAAGCAGCCATCAGCCCACGGTCGTGCAAGACATAAATAACGCCGGCATAGGCAATGGTGCTCGGGTTGTAGGGAGCACTGGTAGGTTGGGACCAAGCGATGAATTTGTTCGAGCTTTCTTCGTCGACCAATGAGATGTCACCCGTTGCGCCGGGACGAATCGCGTAAAGCGGTCGGGAAGGATCTCCGACATAGCCAGAACTAACAATTAGCAGGCCTTCATGTTCGTATGGCGTGGCGATTGTAATGCTCGACATGCCGGAAAGTGACCATTTTTCTTTGCCATCAAGTCCGTAGGAAACGACGCGTCCGGTGGCAGGAACGACAATCTCAGTTTCGCCCGAGTGTTCCCAGACATAAGGGGTCGCCCAATTGCTTTTTTCGTCGCGTTCAACTTTCCATATCTCCTCGCCGGTTGTCTTGTCCAATGCCAGCAGTGACGATGCATCATCATTATCATTGAGCAAATACAAACGATCTTTGTGCAGGATGGGTGAGGCGGCGAATCCCCAGCCATAGCGAGTTTTGGTGGGATCGATTGTCTTCATCCAAACCACATCGCCACTCATGTCCAGGCAAAACACTCCGACGCCACCGAACACGGCATAGACGTGTTTGCCATCTGTGGTTGGTGTTTCTGATGCAAAGCTGTTCTTAACGTGGATCGAGGTCTGTGGCTTACCTTGATGTACCGTCTTTTGCCACTCGATCTTTCCATCATCCAAATTGAGGCAGAGGACTTGCCATTCGTGCTCTGATTCTGGTGGCTTGGGGCGATTACCGCCGAAGTAGAGTCCTTTTTTGGCTGCTTCGGTTTCATCGGAATTGACCACCGTGGTCAGGAAAACCCGGTTGCCCCAAATCACGGGAGACGACCACCCTCGGCCGGGGATTTCGCGTTTCCAAGCAACATTGTTCTCTGCTGACCATTTGTCAGGAAGATTGACATTCGATTGCACAACGCCGGTGGCGTCCGGGCCACGGAATTGTGGCCAATGGTCTCCAGCCAAGACATTTGCTGATTGTGATAGCAGCAATAAAAGAAGCCCACCCATTGAATAGTGCTGCACTCCATGGCGAAATCGTAGCCCCAGCTTCATTTGTGAAATGGATAGTAGAGCAGCGGAAGAATGTGGTTGTATTTTAAGTTTGCTGGCATTCATCCGATGTGTTCCTTCTCGTGGGTGATCATGAGATCTGTGCTATTGGATTTCACAAAGCATACTCGATTCGCCCTGTTTTCGAGAAGCTGTTTTTGCGTTTGCTGCAGATGGTTCGACAATGTGGAAAGATGGCCACTGACACTGTGCTATTGGCACTGCTGCAACAACGGTGTTAGGCGATCTTGGTACCTTTGCAATCGTTCTGAAGAAATGCAGACTTCCAGAAGCGAAGCAGCGATTCTTGAGTGTGGTTAGCAATGCCCTCTTTCGCGTGTATTCTTACTTCATGCACCTAATTCTCCCTCTTTTAGCGAGCCTGCTTTTCGTCTGTGGTCTGATTGTAATTAAGCGTGGAGGGGCTGCTGGTGTGAGCCCGGTGACGACGTTATTTTGCACGAACATTGCGGCGGCGGTTGCATTCTCGTTTGTCTGGTTTCTGGGCGGCGAGGCGATTCGCTGGGATCTTTGGTGGCAGCCACTCATCATTGCCAAACTTTTTGTTTTTGGGCTCGCGTTTACGTTTCTAGCGCTTGAACGAGGTGATGTTTCGTTGGCGACGCCTATCTTTGGTGTGAAAGTGGTGTTTGTTGCTTTGTTGTTGACGGTTTCTGGCGAGCAGCAGTTGCCCTTGCAGGTTTGGTTAGCAGCAGCATTGGCGACGCTGGGGATCGGTTTGATTCAGTGGACCGGAAAAGGGCATCGGCATCATGTGATTTTTACTATTTGTTTCGCACTTGCTGCAGCGGCCTGTTATGCAACCTTCGATGTGCTGGTGCAGCGGGGGGCGCCGATCTGGGGTGCTGGTCGTTTTCTGCCCGTTGTTTACTGGATCGTGGGTGTAGCCGCGTTGCTTCTGCTGCCTTGGGTTGACTTTGGGCCATGCAAAAAGCAGGGCGTTGCCGGATTGCTGATTGCTGGAAGTTTACTGATTGCGATGCAGGCGATCTGTATCGTCGTCGCCGTGGGGTTATTTGGTGACGCGGCGAGAGTCAATGTCGTTTACGCATTGCGAGGACTCTGGGGGGTCGCGTTGGCTTGGCTTGCTGCAAAAATCTGGGGTGGAGCAGAGGCTGAACACACGCGTTCCACGATGTTGTTGAGAGTGGTAGGGGCGACCATTCTGACCTCGGCTGTGATTCTGGCTATTGTTGCCGGGGAATAGTCCTCTCCAAGAAATTCTTGCTGATTTTCATGGTGCCACGTGTTGCCACTTTTATTGGACGCAAAAACTGCGAGATTTTGGCTATACTGACGTTGTAACCACGTATGCAGGTTTGTCCGTAGTTGTGTCACTCTTTTAGGATGCTTGTTGTTCAATGTCTGAATCGAATCCGTTGCCTTCCGATAACCCATTGTCAATCTCTGCGTCGAATCCAAGTCGTCGTGACTTTATAAAGAGCTCGGCTAGTTCGGTGGGGGCCGTTGCCGCAGTTACGGTTGCCGACACTCAGGTGACGCCCGCAGCAACACCTGTGGAAAAAATTCGGATCGGTTTCATTGGTCCGGGTGGTAGAGGCTTCGGCGCTCACGTCAAGCGTCTCACGAAATTGCAACTTGAGGGTGAGCCGATAGAGCTGGTCGCCGTGTGTGATGTTTACAACGAGCATCGTGACCGGGCTGCCAATTACATCGAGAAACAGACAGGCAAAGCACCCTCGAAGCATGAAGATTACTTGGAAATGTTTGCCAAGGCCGACCTCGATGCGGTCGTGATTGGGACACCTGACCATTGGCACGCTAAGCAAACCATTGATGCACTCAATGAAGGGCTGCATGTTTATTGTGAAAAGCCAATGACCAAAACTGCCGAAGAGGCGATCGAGGTCATGAGGACCTGTCTCTTATACACATCTGACGCTGCCGACGACTCCTTACGTGTAG
>CAJXTM010000447.1 GCA_913061385.1 uncultured Rhodopirellula sp.
GTCGTCGGCAGCGTCAGATGTGTATAAGAGACAGGAACAGAACGGCGCAAAGCATCAGGCCGGAATTGATGATGTTGGAACTCGCGATGTTCCAAAGCCCAGCTTCCCATACCCCTGCCAAGCCGGCTGATACCAGACAAACCAGTTCCGGAACCGATGTGGCATAACCGGTAACTTGGCCACGAGCTTTTGCGCTCCATGACATCGCATTGGCGATTTGATCAATCCCATGCAGTAAGCCAAATTTGACGAAAAATATGATCGCTGCTGCTGAGACGATCATGACCAAGACCGACATGTCACTCATAATGCAGTATCCGTACGCTATCTTCCTGAAAAAATGTTCCGCCAAACGCTGGAACTGCGTGGATCATAGCATCTCGCTGAGTTCAAAGCAGGATAGGTAGTTTACCACTCGGGGAGCGATTTTCAGCGCCGCACGTATTCAGCGTTGCGTGATCAGATCTGGGCAGGAAAGTGTGTCGCGAATTTCCTCTGTTAGCAATCGACCGTCGTTCGCTGCGGGGACTGTCGGCCATGAAAGGGGGGGGCGGTTGGGGCCTCCTGAGAGAGTTTTTGCGATTTGATTTGTAGTTTGTGGAATGCCGGCGAATCTCCACGACGTCATTCCGCTAGAATTTTGGGTAATCATGTTTTTGGTTTTGACGCTGCACCCCTCTTCTGCGGTGAGGCTGGGATGGTGACTGGTAAACTCTGAAAATACTGATTCATGACCGCTGCGATATGAGTTGCCAGTGGTTACGACTGTGTCCTGTCCGGGTGGTGTATGGGCCATCTGCTGAACTTCTTTTTTCCTTTTTGGAAATGCAGCTTTGATGACGAAGTCCAGGCTGAATTCGAAGCTTCATTTGGCGATTGCTGCTGTCGCTGCATTCTCAACATACTTCTGTATGTATGCATTTCGGAAACCATTCACGGCAGCAACATACGAAGATTATTCAGGATTTGAGCTGGGTGCTCTGACGATCGCGGGTGGGCCGCTGATTGTGCTGGGCTTCAAAACAATGCTCGTCGTATCCCAATTGACTGGATACATGTTATCCAAAGTGATTGGAATCAAGGTGATTTCAGAGATGCAGACTCGCAATCGTGCAGGAACCATCATTGCGTTGGTCGTGCTTGCAGAGTTGGCGTTGGTCGGGTTCTCTTATCTTCCATTGAGTTGGAAGCCGTTGATGTTGTTCCTGAATGGGCTTCCCCTTGGGATGATTTTCGGGCTTGTGATGTCTTACCTCGAGGGTCGCAGGCAAACAGAGGCCATGTCGGCCGTGCTGTGTGCCAGCTTCATTGTTTCGTCCGGGACCGTAAAATCGATCGGGCAGTGGCTGATTCAGGACATGGGGGTCAATGAATTTCAGATGCCGATGGTGACTGGCTTTCTGTTCCTAATTCCGCTCATTGTTTCAGTATGGATGTTGCAGAAAACACCTCAGCCTGACGTGAGTGACTTGCGTGAGCGTTCGGAACGAAAAGCGATGAATCGCGCGGCGCGGTGGAGTTTCTTCAAGGCTTTTTGGCCCGGTTTCTGTTTGATCCTGTTGGTTTATATGGCGATCACTCTACTACGCACCATTCGCGATGACTTTGGTGTGGAACTATGGCGGGACATGGGTGTGACTGAGGAGCCATGGGGGTATGCGACTTCGGAAACCATTGTCGCGATTTGCGTAACCGCGTTTAACGCCGGTGCGATATGGATTTCTCATAACCTGACGGCACTTCGTGTCACGTTTGTAATGATGTGCGGGTCCTTCGTGCTGATCGGGCTGTCTGCTGTGATGCAGCATTTGGGCTGGTTGGGGCCTCTGAGTTTCATGGTTGCCTGTGGTGTCGGGTTGTATCTGCCCTACGTTGCATTTCATACCACCGTATTTGAGCGTTTGGTTGCAGCCTCGGGACGACCTGCCAATATGGGGTTCCTGTTGTACGTTGCAGATTCACTTGGTTACCTCGGTTATGGTTTGGTGTTGGTGGCACGTAATACCGTGGGGAATTCCCGTGAGGTGCTGCCGTACTTTGTGCAGCTTTTGGCTGTGATTGCTGTCCTCTCGTTCGTGGCGTTGCTGCTCGCATTGGTGTATTTCCAGCGTGTTCTCAGGAGTCCGCTGGAAACGTCTGAGCAGGAAAATGAAGCTACCGAGGTGGTTGGATGATTGATCACGGGGTGTTACGTTTTGCAGTGCGTATGATGCTTGTTCTTTCATGGTGGCACTCACTTTTAAAATCAGATTCACTTTTATTCGCCGGAACATGCAGTGCCTGAGAAAGTAAGTACTAACGAAACCTCACCGAGGGACTCAGACATCCTTGCGGCTGTCTTTCATGATTCGAAGAGGCCATTAGAGTTTTGCATGTTACCGCGTCCAGAGGTTCAGTCGGGTGAAACCTTGGTGCGGATTGAGTGTTGCACTTTGTGTGGTAGTGATTTGCACACGATTTCAGGTCGAAGATCCGAACGGAGTCCGTCGATTCTCGGTCACGAGATTTTGGGTGTGGTGGAGGAGGTTTCAGATGCGCCGTCTGTGGATCTGCGAGGTGAGACACTCGCTCCCGGGGACCGAATTACCTGGTCAATTTGTGTTTCCTGCAGTCGCTGTGACCGATGCACGGGTGGGTTCCCACAAAAGTGTCGCCACTTGCACAAGTATGGACATGCATTGGCAGAAGGGCGTTTTGCACTCAGCGGTGGCCTTGCGGAAGCAATTTTGCTGCGCCCGGATACGGCAATCATCAAAGTGCCCAATGAACTTCCTGACCATGTTGTTTGTCCAGCTAATTGCGCAACAGCCACCGTAATGGCTGCGTTCAATGCGATTGGCTCGGTCGAAGGGAAACGGGTGTTGTTGCTAGGGGCAGGTCTGCTTGGATTGACTGCTGCCGCGGTTTCCCGGTCTCGCGGCGCTTATGTAACAGCGGTTTCAGATCCTTTGCCTGAGAGGCTGGCTCTGGCTCAGAAATTCGGGGCTGATGGTAACATGATGTCCCAGCAGTTTGATGTCGTGATGGATTTTTCAGGGTCAGTGGATGCCATCGAAGTAGCGTTGGAGTGTGCTGGTATCGGTGCCAAAATTGTGCTGGTGGGATCTGTGATGAAATCCGATGACCTCAGATTGAATCCAGAGCAGATTGTTCGAAAATGTTGGCAGATTCACGGTATCCATAATTATGCGCCGTCTGATCTTATTGATGCAGTCGAATTTCTAAGGTTGAATTACAAGACGTATCCATTTGAGGAGCTCGTTTCAGCTGAGTTTTCGCTGGAAGCAATCGATGATGCTGTTGGGTATGCCAACGAGAAGCGACCGATTCGTGTTGCAGTGCGGCCGGGGGAGGCAAAACGTGAAGGTCATTGATGATATTGTCCTGCTATTTGAGCAGCGTGGTGACTCGCTCTATGGCGGTGAGATCATTACGCAGCGTGAGCATGCTCTTCAGGCAGCCACCCTCGCTGAGAATGAAAACGCCAGCCCAGAGTTGATCACTGCGGCATTGTTGCATGATATTGGTCATCTGATTCATGATTTGTCCCACGATTCAACACAGCGCGGGGTCGATGACCAGCATGAAAAGTTAGGCGAAAGCTACCTTGAATCAGCGTTTGGCGATAAAGTCGCGATTCCGGTCCGCCTGCATGTCCAAGCCAAGCGGTACTTGTGTGCTGTCGAAGATGATTACATGGGGCTTTTGAGCCAGGCATCGCAGCTAAGCCTGCGTTTGCAAGGTGGACCGTTCAAGCCGACTGAAATAGAAGAGTTTCAGAATTCACCTCATTGGAGAAATGCTGTGCGTTTGCGGCATTGGGATGATCTTGCCAAGGTTGAGGGGCAGGTCACGCCCCCAGTCGACCATTTCAAAGGCTACATGAGACACGTGTTGGAGATGCAGCAGTCATGACCAGAAACGAACTAGCCGGGGACTTCGATGTCGCCATTGTTGGGGGTGGAATTGTGGGGCTCGCCCATGCTTGGCGGGCGGTCAGTCGTGGACACCGAGTTCTGTTACTGGAAAGAACTCAGCTTGCTGAAGGAGCGTCCGTCAGGAACTTTGGCATGATCTGGCCTGTGGGTCAGCCTGCGGGTGAACTGTACCAGACTGCGTTGCTATCACGTGATTTGTGGCTGCAGTTAGGCAAGCAGGGGGTCACCCGGGTTGAGTCCTGTGGTTCATTGCACCTTGCACATCAAAAAGATGAATTGGATGTGCTGTGTGAGTTTTGCGAGCAGCAAACGCATCAGGTCACCATGCTGACTCCCACGCAAATTGCCGAACGGACCAAGTTGGCTAATCAGAGCGGACTGTTGGGTGGCATGTATAGTCCGACTGAACTACGAGTCGATCCTCGTACAGCCAGTCACTCGATCGCCAATTGGTTGGTGGCAGAGCACCAACTCAAGTGTTGCTTCAATACTCAAGTTACGAGCGTGGTCGACGGGAAGGTAACAACAGCTGACGGAAAGCAGTGGACCGCTGATCGAGTCGTGATCTGTAGCGGAAGCGATTTGCAAACACTTTACCCGAATGAGTTTGCTTCTTCGGGTTTGAAACTGTGCAAGTTGCAAATGTTGCGGACCGGACCTCAAGCAGGAATTGACGAGAGGACACCGCACATTGCAAGCGGCTTGACTTTGAGACATTACACCTCTTTTGAGTCCTGTCACTCACAACAGAAATTGCGTGAGCGGGTTGCAAGTGAATCGCCTCAGTTGGACCTGTCTCTTATACACATCTCCGA
>CAJXTM010000448.1 GCA_913061385.1 uncultured Rhodopirellula sp.
ACGTAAGGAGTCGTCGGCAGCGTCAGATGTGTATAAGAGACAGGTCCTCGCCCAAAACACTCCATGCAGCACCACAATCACGATCCAATGCAACAAGCGATAATCAATCCCGCTACTCCAGCAAAACTCACAACAAAGTACAACACCTGCCACTCTGACTAACTCTGCACAACCACTTTTCCTTGAAATCCCGAGCACAATTCACCCGAGACGTGGTACTTGGTGCTTATCTCATCCAAAAACACAAAAACTTCAATGATCCGTGCTGCTGCAATCCAATACACAAGTACATCGAACTTCGAAACACCCATCAGGCCGAAACAGTAGTCATCCATTACAGGTCATGCTTTCAATGCAACCAGCAAGTTTAAAAACCAAAAACAATCTGTTTTGATCACTTTCCACGCTGGACTCTTACTCGTACCACGCTTTGTTGATTGCAACGCACACGTTCTCCTGCAGGAATCATTTCAGCACAAGGCTTACGTCGATGACAAGTCATGAACAAAGCAGACGGAACCACCAAGGCATCAACAACATTGGCTCGGTTTTTTGTGTCCACCATTACCTGAAACACTGGGTCGACTCGCTGGACATCCAACTGTCAAACTCACGTGTGGTTCTTCAAGGTGAGGTCCCCACTGAAACGCATCGAACTGCACTGGTCCCGGCAATCAGACAGGCAGGTGTACTTGCAGAAGTGATGAACAGAGTCCAAATCGCAAACGAGCCACTGCATAGTGAGGCTCTCACTTCCTACACATGAACAAGATTTTTCTCTGCAGCGAGCAAAGCTGCAGCGAGCAAACCCATCAATGCTGCTGACGAACATCCTAGGTTTCGAAGCGCGACACCCACAGCAGACAATTGGCCTCAAAGCCATTTTTCTTGAATGTACCATTCCGCTGTCTGACGCAAGCGATTTTCCAGACTCATTGCTGGTTCAAAACCGGTATGACTTCTTAACTTGTCTGCGGAACACGCCCACGCACCTGCGGCAGCTTCTCTTGCTTTATCCAAGTTGAAGAGCGTTGGACTTTTTTTAATGCGAGACCACAAGTCGCAACCGAGGGCCAATCCCCAAACCATCAACATGGGTGCATGCACCATGCGGGCGTGAGGACGCCCAACGCAGTCACCAATCAATCGACCGAGATCCGAGTAGGTCATCACTTCCTCACAGGCGGCAAAGTAAATCCCCGCGTTATCCTCAACATTCCCTGTCAAACGCCCGCCTCTGTCGGCTGCAAGGATCAACGCTGAAGCAAGATCATCCGCGTGAATCATGGAGTAGTGGTAATTGACAAATCCGGGAGCCAAGTGAAATCCAAACTTGCGAACCATCTGAAACCATTGGAATACATCGAGATCATATTCGCCCATTACAATTGGCGGGCGCACGATTGTGGTGGGAACCTCAGTCGCGAACTCCATGGCTGCCAATTCACCTGCCCGTTTACTATGGCCATAATGGGAAACAGGGTTAACTTCATCAGCCTCCACCCGCTGTTGTGAACCGACACTCGGACCTGCAGCTGCCAATGAAGAAACCACCACCAGGGTGGGCTGCGACACAAGCCGTGAGCACGCAAGCGATACATTTCTCGTACCCTTGTGATTGAGTTCCATCAAGTCACGACTGCTGACACTCTTCGTTAAGCCCGCCAGATGGTAAACAACATCAACGTCCTGCATGGCCCTCTGCAATGAACTGGTATCACTCACATCCCCTTGCACAAAGGCAACATCCTGTCCGTCGAGATGCTCAACGCGAGACTGAGGCCGTACAAGGCATTTGACAGCCATGCCCTCGGAAAGCAGTCGCCTAACCAAATGGCGCCCGATAAAACCGGTAGCACCTGTCACTAATGCGTGTCTCATGCGTCCAGAAACGTATTCTCATCAGGAAAGAAAAACGCAAGCTGGACCACCAAGCACTGATCCAAGAATGCAAGCCTATACACTCAAAGGTGCACACTGAATTAGGACCGAGAGTGAACAAGAAGGCTTCCGGCATTAACCTCTGCAAATTGACGATTCAGTTGTGACGATTAAAACGGTTCTGCAACGATTTAGTTTTCCTTGCTGTGGCTGTTTTAGCCCAGCACACCTCTGGGCTAATTATTTTCATTCCAATCCAGAGCGTGTTACTCTTGTTCCCTTACGGCTGACGGAACATAACTTCCGTTGTCACCATTGCCCCCGCTTGATCCGTTACCGCCAAGCACCACACCGTTGCGTCAGCAGGTACATCAGCAGAAACTCGCCCATCAGCCAAAGTAGCATCGACACGTTTCCACTGACGATCAACCAGCGGCCCATCATCACTGGTGTACTGTAATACGGCCTGCCGGGGCTGTTGCTGTACAGGAAATCGTACGGAAACGATATCAGCACGCAGCTCAGGTTTTTCCAACTCGATCATGGCAGGCTTTTCCAACAAGTGATGGTCGACAAAACGACCAATCTCAATTGGCGCCCAACCATGACCGTGACTATGTCGCATGCCGGCTTCAATTCGTAAAGTCACGGGACCTTTTACGAGGCGGTATGTTCGCGCGTAGCTTTTTAAGGGGTAATGCTTGTCGTTGGTTCCATTGACAAAAAACATCGGCACGCGGCAATGGGAAAGAAAACGCGACGGGTCATGCAAACGAATCCACTCGTCTCTCTGCGTTGGCTCCAAACGATCAATCACAGGTCGTTGAACCGATTCACCATCATAAAGATACCCACAGCCATACACGGGAACGGCAGCTTTGAAGCGTGAATCAACACTCGCGGTCAAACACGTCAGGTAGCCACCCCAGCTGATCCCTGTCAACGCAGTCCGCTCAGCGTCAACATCAGGAAAGCTACGCAAAAGTGAATGTGCACGTACGGCGGCTGACACAGCATGAAACTGCCAATCGTCTGTTGGATCATCATTGACGTTTTGAAACTTTGCCTTGTGATCATCCAAAGGGCCAGCTTTTACCACACGAGTACGCTTCTCTTTCACATAGTCGAACCGTTGCACGACCTGCCCGGTGACGACATCGAACTTGGGCACCGCGGGGCGTTTGCCACCCAGGTCCATCGCAATCGCTGCATAGCCACGTCGAGCCCATCTTTCCACCCACTCGGAGAACGCTGTTCCGCCCCCACCATGCAACAACACAATACCTGGCAACTCTTCAGCCGATTGTTGTTTTCCGGCAAGCGTCGCTGGAGATGCGTAGTATGCGAATATTTCAGTGGGATGCCCTTCATAATCTTCACCCTGATAAAGCAAGGAACGAACGGCCGACTTCGAATCCACCCAACGAAAACCGGGGGCAACCGATAGTTTCTGCATATCCCACCGTGTTAGTGGCATTCCTGAGGCCGCCCCGACAATTCCTGCCTGATCAGCAGTTCGAGCCTCATCAGCAAAAATGGGTGCACAAAAAGCCAACAACAAACCCCCGATAGCACTTAGGGCCATCAACAAACTTTTACTTTGCATCAAATTTTTTCCTTGGAGAAATGCTCCAACATTGTGTCGTTTTCCGAATCGAAACATAATTTCAGGTTTCCCATCGACGGAACACCCGATATCAACCGCACCTACTGAATTTAACCTTTCCCGCCAATCGACATCCTCCGACAAATGATACACTCTGACGTATCGCCCAATCAAAACCACCACTCTTCGTTACGCAACCCGCGGCAGTACCGATACATGCGTCCCGCCACGTGTAACTTCCACTGAATGTTACCGACTGCGATGTAGTTAGAGATTTTTTAGAGATCGCCAGATCATACTGGAGTGGCTAAAATCAATTGAGGTTACCGCATCCGAGTGGCTTCATTGCGGACAACCAGCCACTTAGCTCATTGACCGATTTTAAAAATAGTAATCATGCCCACCATCCCTACCTCACTCCCATGCTCCCTACCAATCGAACCATAAAGCAGTGCGTGAATGCCTCATTCTCTGCAATCATCTTTTCTCTCTCTGCAATCATAGTCTCGCTTTCTGCAATCATGGTCTCGCTTTCTGCAATCATGGTCTCGCTTTCTGCAATCATCTTCGCAGTTGTTTTTACGCTGAACGCACAGGCGAAAGACACGACCAATGTTCAGGACAACGAAGGTCGACAAAAAGACGTTAGGGAAAATGATGCCTCTCTCTCAGAAATCCATCGCGGTTTTCTTAGCGAGCATTGTTTTGAGTGCCATGACACCGGAACCAAAGAAGGTCAACTGGATCTTGAGAAGATTTCTTTTAACCTCGGTAGCATTGCGTCTGCAGAACGCTGGCAGAAAGTCCTGGACGCAATCAATTCGGGTGAGATGCCTCCCAAGGAATCGAAACAACCCACTGCGGACTCAAAGGCAGACTTTTTGGAAGCCCTCTCGGGCCAACTGGTGATTGCTCGTCAAATTCTGAGCGACAGCGGTGGCGTGATCACCATGCGCCGACTGAATCGCCGTGAATATGCGAACACGATTCGCGCACTGCTGGGTGTCGAAGTCGAAGTGAACGACCTGCCCAACGATTCTGACCCTGGCAATTTTGATACGTCAGGTTCATCACTCTACATTTCCAGCGACCAAATTGAGAAATACCTAACCCTTGGGCGGCAAGCATTATCTTCGTTACTCGATAGGAACACCCACCGAAAACAAGTCAACGTGCATCGCGAATGTGAAAAGGACACCAACCGGATTATTACAAAACTGTCTCTTATACACATCTCCGAGCCCACGAGACCGAGGCTGATCTCGT
>CAJXTM010000449.1 GCA_913061385.1 uncultured Rhodopirellula sp.
ACGAGATCAGCCTCGGTCTCGTGGGCTCGGAGATGTGTATAAGAGACAGCCTGTTCCTTCTGGATCTGGTCTGTCAGGACGTTCATCGCACGGTGTCAAGGACGGCATGTACACGGATGTGCAACAGGCTATCCCGCCGGGCTGTTCGCTCTCAACCCTGATGGGCTCGGACTGCCGAAAGCCTTTGCTGGGGCGATGGAGCAGACGGGGCTGTTCTACGCCCGCTTCATGGACGACTGGGTCGTTTTAGCACCGACGCGTCGGAAAATGCGGAAATTTGGTACGCATCGCCAATCAGGCGACAAGTCTTTCGCCTCAGGCGACTGCTACCGTCGTTGACCAGCTCGCAGCCTGTTCAGGTCAGCATCTCACTCCACCTTCTCCGCTGGAAACCCAAATCCATCACCCGGGCAATCCGCCGCACCTCGATCTCCTTGACAGTGTCGAGCCCAGACTCAAAACGCAGCGAAAAGCGGACACCTATTGCGTATTTTGTCGCAATCAGTTTCGACCGCGCCGCTGGGGCCTAACCTCCGGTAACCCAGTCACGGTTCCGCCTTGTTAAATCCAGCCGACGCTTGAGTACTTTGCTCACCTGCTGAGGCTGCACCTACTTGGCAGACAGACTCAAGCACACACGAAGACGGAAGTCGTAGTCGCGGACCGACGGCAAGAACCTGAAGTGGAACGCCGACCGGCAGCCCCGGCGGTGTTGCGTTAACCGCCGCCACGCACCACACCGCTGTGAAGTTGCGTGCATGCCCTCTGCATGCAGATCTTGAATAGGCCTCCGGTTTGGCGTTGAACGCAATCGGCTTGACCTTCCAAAAGTGCAACGCCTACCGATCATCCCCGGAAGCAGCGTTCCAACTGGCCGTCACGGCTTGAGACGCATTTATTTTGAACTTCTTCAAAGACTCGAATGCAGCCGAGTCATCAGCAACTCGCATCTCAGTCTGTCGGCGATGTTCAAGCATGTTGTACATCAAAGAGAGCACGTCCAAACGTCTGAGACGTATCATTGACTATCATTCTTCATATGATCTGAATGGCTAGTAGTCCGCATTTTTTATCGTCTGCTCGTTCCGAAAAGCCACAAACACTCCAGTGTGCATGATGATCAACAGTCCGGCAAAGGAGCAGACCCCAATCGTCTGCAGCTCTAACGTCCCCAACATGCTACGAACAACGGCAACCAACAAAAGAAAAACCGCAAAGATCTGTGGAAGAATACATTTGATTCCGCCGAAAGTTTTGTCTTTAGGCGTCGCGATAAACAGCGGCTTGCCGCCCATCAGGACCGAGGCAAAGGCTTTGGTGTAAATCGGCCACGTCCCAAAAGCCAAGAGCAATCCCGGTGCAGGAATTCTCGACTCAAGGTTTGCTGTTTTGGGTTGAAATGGTTTCGATGCAACCTTCATGATCAACCAGGAAACCAGGACTAACGGTGCAAGGTGCAAAAGGTAGCTAAAAAACTCGCCAACCAGTGTTTCGTCCCGCGAATAGAGTACTACTAACGTCACAAGGATGTGAAAGGCGACCATCGGCCCAGCCAGAAAACAAGTCAGTCGCCACGTGTAACATACGTTCGTTGGGAAATCGAACCGTGTGACCAACCGCGGATAAACCTGACGCAACAGCGTAAGCGTGCCATGAGCCCACTTGTATTGCTGAATAAAGAATCCACCGAGATCAGTCGGCTCAACTCCGAACGCGAGAGGCTTCGAAACGTAGGCAGATCGCCATCCCTTTGCATGTAAAAAGAGGGACGTGTGTAGATCTTCGGCTAGTCCCTGTTTGTATCCACCGATAGAATCAAGCGCGGTTCGCCGGATCAAACAGTTGCTCCCGAACTTTTGAGCACATCCGAGGCCATGCATGCCGTACATGGGGATACCAAAGAAACCCTCGTTACGCGCCGCAGCCGCTCCTGCGACGAAGCTTTGGCTCCCATTCGAGTGACTCAAGCGGACCTGAACGAACCCGATTTCAACGTCTTTGAACGGCCACAGGGCCTCGTTCAAATATTCTCTGTTTGGAACATGGTCAACGTCAAAAATCGCGATAATCTCGCCCGAAGTTTTCGTCAGGGCATTGTTGATATTTCCTGCCTTATGATTGTCTTGGCTTTTCCGCGTTAAATAATGCACACCAAGATTCTTGGCCAGCTGCTCAAATTCGTAATTTCCACCATCGTCGAGTAGATAGGTTTGATGTGGATATTGCATCTCTCTTGCGGCCCGCAATGTCTGCTCGACCATCCACAGCGGCTCATCGACCGCGGGAACGAACACATCGACACTAAGATTGGCGGGCGATTCTGTCGGTTCGTCTCGAGTGCAGTGGCAAAAAATGTACCATGCACAATGCGTGCGAACGACGCAGTACAACACCGCGAGCAATAAAAAGAAAACCATCAGAGGGTTCGAGAGTCTCTCTGGTTCCAGCCACCAATCAAACAAATAGGCTGAAGCCGCCAAGCCAGCAAGCACCAAAAGGCGGATCTTCCGGTGCTCAATCGAAGTGGACAAATCGTCGTTCGCAATCACTTTCATCGGCTTAATCGACTCAGTGTTACAAAAACGCATTTATGAAGCATCTTGAGGAGTAAGTATACACGCTGGAAGATTAGTGATCCAAAAAACATAAGGTGGAGTAGACCGACTATCAGATAATCGAACTGCATGACACATAACTGGAGCAGCAAGGCGCTTGGCAACCAAAGTTCGTAACAAGTTATTCAGCAATGGTAGATACCGTTCCTGAGACTCCGATTCGTTGAAGAACATTGGCATTTTCATACCGGCGCAAAGTTTGCCAACTTCCAAAACAGCGTAGGCAAGTATTGCAATGCCCAGCACCTCAGAGTGTGGCACCAGCAGCAACGTAAACACACCCAACCCAATCGCTTCAACTGGAAGAAAGCAGCAGAGCACCAGACGGCGGAGCGACTCACGAGTTTGAGTACCAGCAAATGTGACGACCTGGCTTCGCCCATCACTTAACAGATCATCAACCTGGTGAACCACGATGCTCCGCAAACCCGCAAACAGAGACCACACAATAGCGGAGATCCCGATCCCAACTTCAGCCAGCGTTGACGCTTGTTGGAAGAAGCCAACGACAAGCAAAACAAAGAGTACGGGAACAGCGTGAGCACCAAAGGCGTCGCAGGCGACACCCGCGACTCCCCGTTCCTTGAGTCGTAAAGGCGGAATGGAATAGATCGTGGGCAGCAAATAGTTGATCATCAACACAGCAGCGGGTGTCCAATTCGTCGTGAAGCAAAGCAACGCCCCGAATCCACTGACGACACTCAGGAAACACAGAGACAAACGCTGCCAAGGTCTGAATCGTTCCATCGCGTTCGGCTTGCCACCGGCCCGATCGGCCTCAATATCATAGACGTCATTAATGATATGACCATAAGAAGCAACTGACGCAACGCACCAAAAGATGAAGAGAAGCTCGTGCAGTGCTGACCGGTAATCCGTGCCATGAAGAAGGAAGGAAGCGTACGCCACTGCAAGCAGCGGTGGGATTTTCCAACAAAACCAATTATCGGCACGGATCACTCTCGCGATGGAATTCACGGGATGGCGAGTCATTCGTCACCAGCAACGGAATTGTTTGGTTCAGCGGGGAAGCTCTTCATGACTTGTCGAAGTGCACACAAGACAAGCGAGGTGGTGATCACGCGATTGGAATCAAAGGCCTGCCACACATCGTCCTCGGTCTCACAAAACTCCCAAATCTTGCGGTCGGTCGCCCAGGAGCCGTCATCTAATTGGGATTTCAAAAAAAACAGTGCCGCCTCCGTGATTGACGCACCCGTTTCATCACAGGCTGCAAGTGCGCCACAGGCGAGGGCGGTTTCATACGGATCGCCCCAGGTTCCGTCTTTTGACTGTGAAGCCCGTAAGAAATTGTGCGCGCGAGCGCGTAACCCGTTGAATGCTGGTTGATCCCGGATCAGTTCAAGTGCGAACCATGTCGCGTAGTATCGGCTGGGATAAAAATATGAATGCCAGTAGCCATCTTGATGTTGCGATTCGCAGATCATTCGGTCATCAATTGCGTTTTCCAGGTCTGTGCCTTGTAATGCCAGAAAGACGTTGAGGTTGACTTCCGAATGAAGCTGCAGGTTGTTTGTAGGTGTTGTGTCAACAACCAGACTTGCACGCGTTCGAGAGGCGAACGTGCGGAAGCCTCCTCGTGCTAAAGATTTTGGCAGCAGCGTGGTCAGACCAAACTTGACGAGCCAACGAGACCACCGATTGCGGTGGAAAACAATCAGGCGATCGGACGATTTGTGTAACCCAAGCTCACGAAATGTCCTAATGGCGAACGATGTGTCATCGGCATCGACCACGTACTTGGCATGAGGTCAAGATACGTAAGGAGCTGGGGGAGAATAACCCCACAGTCCCTTGTACTCCTCCGACATGATGCGGGTGACGAGCAAGGCACGGTCAGTTTCTGAGATATCGTGGCCGAGAGCTCTAGCGATAAAATAGCCAGAAAAAACGTGGCCTTTTTGGTGTGAGAATCGGGGTAGGCCATCACTTCCCATACACGTCAATCCGTAATTGCCATCTGAAAGCTGAGTCTTCAGAAATTTCACAGCCCGATCTTTCGCCGCCATGAGACAGCTCCATTCGGCCGCCTCGCCATCTTGCGTTTTGTTGTCTGGTTTGTTGATAGGTTATGTCTCTGTCTCTTATACACATCTGACGCTGCC
>CAJXTM010000450.1 GCA_913061385.1 uncultured Rhodopirellula sp.
CGAGACGTCTGCGTCCGACTTTGGCAAAGAGACTTTTGGGCCGACGCCTGACAATCAGGCATCCGGGTTGGAGCCTGACAATCAGGCATCCGGTTTGGAGTCTGACAATCAGGCTTCCAGGTTGGAGTCTGGCAATCAGGCTTCCGGTTTGGAGTCTGGCAATCAGGCTTCCGGGTTGGAGTTTGGCAATCAGAAGTTGAGCGATTTGGCTCAGGTGTTGCACAACAACGCTGAGAAAGGTGGTCTTGCAAGTCAGATCGAGGCTCAGCGGTTATGTCAGGCGATCGCAAGCTATTGCCAAGCTGCGTCCCATGAGTTTTTACTTACACATGATCATTTTCGTCTGGTTGGTCAAGACAATTTGCGACGTTATGTTCCGATGCCGGTGCTTGTTATTCGAGTCGTAGAACAGGACAGTTGGAGCGAAATTGTCCTGCGGGTCGCGGCCGCCAAAGCGGTCTGCTGTAGAGCCATAGTGAGTGCCCCCGTTGGTGTCCACAAAGAGAAATTGCAGGTGTTGCACGATATGACTGAGTCATGGGCGGCGGATATTGAATTTGTCGAGCAATCGGACGAAGAGCTGATCGAATCGGTTGAGTGGGGTGGAGTCAGTCGTTTGAGGTATGCCAGTTCTGAACGCGTTCCAATGGCAATTCGACGAGCGGTTATGGATCGCTGTGTCCATGTTGCAGATGCGCCCGTTTGCGCCGAAGGACGTATCGAGTTGATGTGGTACGTGCAAGAACAGTCGATCAGTAGCGATTATCATCGCTATGGAAATCTAGGACAGCGTGCCGGAGAGGAACGCGGCCCCGTGCTTTGATGCAACATACTCTTGTGCGGATCGCGTGCCCCGCATCGTAGTGACTCTTCGAATAGTTGTGGTTGAAAAATGCTGTCAGATGCGTGCTTCGCTGTTATCGGGCGGTCCAGCCACCGTCGACCACCAGCATGCTGCCTGTCGTGTAGCTAGATGCGGCACTCGCGAGGTAAATAGCTGCACCCTGAATCTCTTCCATTCTTCCCCAACGATTCATTGCAACAGCACCCACGATGAATTTCAGGGCTTCCTCTGTGTGTGCGATCGGCTCATTCATGGGAGTGAGGAACGGCCCGGGACAGATGGCATTGACAGTTATGTTGCTGTCAGCAAACTCCAGAGCCATCGCACGCGTCAATTGAACCACCGCGCCTTTGCTGGTCGCATAGGGAGTACGGTTCGCAAGTCCAACAAGGCCCAAGGTGCTAGCCAAGTTGATAATGCGGCCCTGCTTCTGTTGCTTCATAATCGGAAGAACGGCACGAGTGGCGATCCAAATGCCTTCCACATTGACCTGCTGGACTTCGCGAAACTGTTCAAGGGTGAGCTCATCAATCGGACCGCGGATATTGATCCCGGCATTGTTTACTAACGCATCAATGCGACCGAAGGTTTCTGCCACCTTGGTTACCATCGCCTCTATGGCTGGCTGTTGTGTCACGTCAACTTGAAGACCCAGCGTTTGAGTGTTGTAGGTCTCTGCAATTTCGTTTGCTGCTGCTTCAGCTTCGGATTGATTACGACTGACCAGAGCAATGTTTGCGCCTGCTGATGCGAGTCCCTCCGCGATGGCTTTACCCAGACCTTTTGAACCTCCTGTTACGATTGCTGTTTGGCCAGTCATGTCAAAAAGGCGGATACCGGGAAGCATGTGTGTCCTCGGGGATAACGCAAGTGGAAGCTGTTTGGTGTGAATCGCCAACACGGGTTGGTAGGGCGATCTAGTAATGAACGGCAGCTTTTGGGAACAGAATGTTGTGAATCGGTCAGCTTGCAGAGAAAATGTCTGAGAACCGGGGGCAGGCGTTCTTTAATTTACCCATCCCTAAGAAGCACGCTGCCTCATTCCGGCGGGTTCGCGTCAGGCTTTGGTTTTCTGGAAGCTTGGGCTGGTGCATTGCTCTTGCCAGACCCCTTGGGGTGTGTTGGGGGACGATCTGCGGTTTGCCTGCTTTGCGGTGGATTAGAAAGTGTTGGTTTTGCTGCGGAGTTCGTTGGGTTGCCGACTGCTTGCCGCGTTCTTGAGGCAGGACGCCGCTTGATCGGAGCCAAGGCATGCTGACTTTGGTAGGCGACCTCTGCGATGAGCGAATCGACACGGTTGCGACACACTGCATAGATTGCGAGTGACGGGATTGCGACGATTAGACCGCAGACGGTTGTTACCAGTGCTTGATAGATACCCTCAGCAAGATCACCGGCTCCGGCAGCCCCTCGCGTTGCGGCAACCTGTTGAAAGGCAAAGATCATCCCGGTGACGGTTCCGAGCAGACCGACCATTGGAGCAATGTTCCCTATCACCGACAAATATTCAATGCGCCGCATTAGTCTTGCTGATTGCTGGGCCAGCGAGTCTTCGACTGATTTTTCGACTTCCCGCCAGCCAAATTCAAACTCGGAGAGACCAGACAGAAGCACAACGCTTAACACGCTTGGGGATCGGCGGCACGCGGCGTCAGCTTCGGCCGGTCGACCAGTTAACAATGCTTGGCGAACTGAATCACTGATACCTTCAGGAAGGATTTCAGTGCGTCGCAGGGTCATGATTTGGTCAAACAGCAAGTAGGCTGCAGTGATGCTGAGTGCTGCAAGCACGAGTAGGATCAATATTCCCACCAAGCCACCGCTCAGCAAAATGCCGAAGAATCCATTCGGTGAATCGTTCGTAACGACGGTCTCTGCCAAAAGATTCATTTCTAGTATTACCACAAATTCAGACATCATGACTCCACGTCGGCTGCACCAGCTGAAAGCAGAAACTCGGCGTCAGCTAGCAGGGGTTCGTCCCAACTAAGCTGAAGCACACCTTCGCGTTGCAGCCGTTCAATGGTCTCGTGATGAACATCACGTATTCGTTTTTCTGCTTTCCTGACCCTCGAGCGACTCTGGGATATTGAGAGGACAAGCATTGCAAAGATCGCAGTGGGAAGAGACGAAAGCAACAAGCTGGTCAACATCATCGCCAGATTAGGTCTCGGAAAATTCGACAGGTTTCCACTCAGCTGGCTAAGCGCCTCGTAGCTTGCATCAAAGTATCCTCGATACAGCGCAACAATGGGACCCGCCATGAGAAACCAAAAGATGGCGGTTCCGAGAAATCCAGAGAATGCTGCCGTAAAACGCGATGCCGCTACTCGTTCGACTTCAGCATCGAAGATTCGCTGCGAGTTTTCTTGTAGGCTATCGATACCGGCAAGATAGGCAACTTGGGTGCGGGGTCCGTGGGCGACGCTGGAACTTGGAGACGCCTTGTCGTCGCGCAGTTGCAGTACTTCATCGTGGAAGCGGTGAGCAAGGGGGCCCAGTCTGTCCTTCACTGCGGCAGAACAACGATTTTGTAATCCTTCTCGCAGGTCCCTCTCCGCACCTTGATTTGCACTTAGATTCTTCGTGCTTGTCCAGACTGCACCGACAAGGGACGGTAAAGAACCTGAGAGCGACAGTAAGACTCGGTCCCATGCACCATGCGTGAGGTTCAAAAGGGAAAGAAAGGTCCGGTAGGGGAAATACAACGCGCTTGTTTCCGTCAGCAGGCTCAGGCGAAGCCGTGAGCGGACTGCAGCCCGCAGAGGTCCATCTCGACCAACAAGTGTCTCGGCAATTTCACCCGGTAACAACTTTGCTTCGGTGTTGAGTCGACGAACAGCCGCGGTCAGGCCCGGAAGTTGATCGCTCAATACCGCGTGCAAGGCGACTTGAAATCGTGAATCGATAGCTGCCAACCGAGCACTCCGCCGACGATCACCTGCCCATGCACATTCAAGCTCACTCTTCAGCCTTTCCGCAATTTGCTTAGCCGCTTCCTTCCCCGTCTGTGATTCCCCCCTGCCTTCAATCTCAAAATCATCGACGATCACGGGCAAAGAGATCGTGCTGGTCGGGGCTGCTTTCCGCATGCGAGCAAGCAACGCGTCGACTTCGGTGCAAAGATTGTCATCCTCAGCGCGGACAGCATTAATCACAGGAATCACAATGGTGCCCTCGCTAGCAGTTGCCAAGGAGCCGATTGTTTCGCTTCGAATCTGATCGCGGCGAACAACCAACAGCATGACAGACGCTAAGGACAACGCTCGCTTGGCTACACTCGCAATCGATTTCCGGTCGTCGGTTACGCCTGGCGCATCAACCAACAAATACGAAGTACCAATGGTCTGCATTTCAGAGACCGAGCAATGCACGTAGAGTTCGTGCGTTGAATCCAGATTGTCGGGTGGGGCAGGTCCAATCCAGATCAGCTGCTCAGTCGCCTCGTCAGCATTGTTGCCGCTTTTAATGAGCTTTCGCGCATCGCGGTTTCCAATCAATTGACGAATGATCCATGATTTGCCTTGCCCAGTCGCTCCGACCGAAGCTATGACGGTCAAGCCACTGCTGCGGTCATCAAGAATTCGTCTGCGAGCCTCCGCATGGTCATCGCAAAGTTCTAGCACTTCACGTCCGGCGGGGCTGTTTCCGAGGACGTTTGCGGCGGCTCGACGGATGCGTGTCAGGTACTCTAGGCCTGGCTGTCCCAGAGCTGTGCTTGCCTGCGTTTCGATTTCCGGTCTGGACATGGAATAATTCTTCCTCAGGGACTGGACGGGCCATTTCGGGGGACGCTTCGTTGTAGTTCCTTCTGGAATTCTTCGCGGATATGGTAGCTGTCTCTTATACACATCTCCGAGCCCACGAGACCGAGGCTGATCT
>CAJXTM010000451.1 GCA_913061385.1 uncultured Rhodopirellula sp.
TCTACACGTAAGGAGTCGTCGGCAGCGTCAGATGTGTATAAGAGACAGGGACGATTCTTAGTTTGATGAATGTGTTTTTTCAACAAACTACGGCATTTCTTCGCAGAAAGTCGCATTGCCTAGGTTGCGTTTGCTGTTTGTACCTGTACCGATGTTCGCTGCATTCGAGTCTGCCCGCCCGTGCTCAGGCTAGTGTTCCGAAGAGAACAAGGCACGAGTTTTGGCGTTATTTAGCACACAAGGTGGTCATTGTTCTGTTGAGTGGCGTTCAAAACAATTTAAACAGCGGTGCTCCCGTTTAGAGATTTTCGTCAGGCAGAAGAGGAGCTAGAGAACTTTAACTGCTGTTTTTAAGCATCCAGCACTCATCGTCAAAGTGAGATCTGATAGGCCTCGGTGCAGTAAATCGCCTGCCTGTTGAAGTGAAGATTGTTGCTTTGTAGGTTATCTCGCTCGGTCGGGCGTACCCGGCCTTCGCAATTCAACCAAACCAGTCCCTGACTCAGGAGTCATTCCATGTCCGATCGCATCGTCCTCCGCACTGGCGAAGCACTTGTTGCCGGTGGCCCACCGTTCACAGCGGCAGAGCCTGAAGTCGTGATTGGTGAGTTGGATGGGCCCGTTGGTACCGCTCTCGCTACTTTGACAGGTGACCAGTCGATGGGGCACTCGAAGGTATTCGCGATTTTGAATACGGATATCCAAGTGCGGCCCGTGACTCTGTGCGTCAGTAAGGTGACTGTCAAGAACAGTCGCTACACCAATATCTTGATGGGAACCGTGCAAGCCGCGATCGCCAATGGAGTTTTGGATGCGGTGCGTGCTGGAGATTTGCCGAAAGAGAAAGCCAACGATTTGGGAATCATTTGCAGTGTTTGGTTGAATCCAGGTGTCATCGATGATGACAATCTCGATCACAAAGCTCTTTTTGATATACACCGAAAAGCCATGGCCCAAGCGATCCACAAAGCCATGGCCTGCGAGCCATCAATCGATTGGTTGTTGGAGAATCAGGATTCGATTACCCACAAGTATTATCAGATGGGACTTGATGGGAAAATCTGAGTAATCAGGTCTGATCACTCGACACGTTCGTGCACCGTCGATGAACCGCGCGAGGTGTCTCCGATGTCGCTGTCGATGAACCGCGCGAGGTGTCTCCGATGTCGCTGTCGACGAACTGTGCGAGGTGTAGCCGATGGTGCTGTCGACGAACTGTGCGAGGTGCCGCTGGCTGCTGCCAGATGTATCGCGTGGCTTCGTTCGGGTGATATGCCAACAATTTGCACGTTTATCGTACGGTCGTTATGATTTCCGCCTGAAGGTACTGCTCTCATGGTGGCGGTCGTCTGTCACTCGTCCCCCAAGCATCCAACATGTCGAATCTGTCGAGTTTGCCTGACGCAATTCGGTCGCATGTTCATGACGGTGATTGCGTTGCGCTCGAGGGTTTTACGCATCTGATTCCGTTTGCAGCCGGGCACGAGATCATCAGGCAGGAAAAACGTGCTCTGACTTTGGTGCGAATGACGCCAGATGTAATCTTTGATCAGATGATTGGCATGGGTTGCGCCAAACGCCTTGTGTTTTCTTGGGGTGGGAATCCCGGCGTGGGCTCGTTGCATCGTTTGCGAGATGCGGTCGAAAAGAACTTTCCGCATCCCATTGAGATAGACGAACGCAGTCATGCGGCGATGACTGTGTCCTATACGGCTGCGGCTGCGGGATTGCCATGCGGAATTCTGCGGGGATTTCTTGGATCAGACCTCGCAGCTCATAACCCAAATATCAAATTCATCGATTGCCCATTCACGGGTGAACGACTTGCTGCTGTTCCTGCGATTCGGCCTGACGTTGCGATCATTCACGCCCAACGCGCTGATCGTGCAGGAAATGTTCACTTGTGGGGAATTGTTGGCGTGCAGAAGGAAATTGCGTTGGCAGCCAAAAAGGTAATCGTGACTGTCGAGCAAATTGTTGACGACTTGAACGCCCCGTCAAATGCATGTGTTTTGCCGGCATGGGTGGTGACCGCAGTTTGTCATGTTCCTGGGGGGGCAGCGCCGTCTTACGCCCATGGATATTACGATCGTGACAATAGCTTTTATCTGGCTTGGGATGAGGTCTCACGCGATCGACAGAATTTTCAGCGTTGGATGCGTGCAAATGTGATGGACGGCATGCCAATCAATGGTGATGCATGATGTCGAAAAAGCAGTCTTTATTACACTTGATGAAAGAGGTTTGATCCGATGGTAGCGACGCCGTCAGAGGTCATGACTATTGTTGCAGCACGCATGTTGCGGGAAGCAACGGTTTGTTTTGTCGGAATTGGCATTCCATCCAAGGCAGCCAATCTCGCAAGGTTGACTCATGCTCCGAACGCGGTACTCATTTACGAGAGTGGCACGATTGGGACCCGCCCATCTGTGTTGCCGTTGTCAATCGGTGACGGGGAATTGGCGATGACAGCTGATACGGTGGTGTCGACTTCTGAGGTTTTTTCCTACTGGTTGCAGGGCGGGCGTGTCGAAGTTGGGTTTCTTGGTGCGGCGCAGGTAGACCGGTATGCCAATTTGAATTCGACCGTGATTGGCAATTACAAGTCACCCAAAGTGCGTCTGCCCGGTGCTGGCGGAGCACCGGAAATTGCAGCGCAAGCGAAAGAGACTCTGATCATTATCAATCATGATCGACGAAAACTTGTCGAGAAAGTTGATTTCATCACCTCGGCGGGCTACTTGGATGGTGGAGATTCACGCGAGCGTGCGGGCTTAAAGACGGGCGGGCCAACTGCTGTGATTACTGACCTGTGTGTCTTGCGACCAGAGTCACTGACCCGTGAGTTAGTGGTCACGCAATTGCATCCTGGGATAACTAGGCAGATGGTTGCAGAAGCAACTGGATGGGAAGTCAGGTTCGCTGAGGATTTGATCGAAACAGAAGTGCCATCAGACGTCGAATTATCAACTTTGCGGGAACTTGAACGGCAAACGATCTTGGCTCACAGCAACGAAGCGGCTGACAGAACACCTTTCATCAGAACCGATCCAACAGAAGAGGTTGCCAGGCCGTGAAAAATGCATGGATTTGTGACGGAACTCGGACTGCAATTGGCCGTTACGGTGGGGCTTTATCCACGGTCCGACCTGATGATTTATTGGTGAGAGTGATTGACGCGTTGGTCCAGCGTCATCCACAGGTGGACTGGGAAGCCGCCGATGACCTGTTGGTCGGGTGCGCGAATCAGGCGGGAGAAGATAATCGAAATGTGGCAAGGATGGCAGGTTTGATGTCCGAGCTGCCCAATCATGTGCCCGCGATGACTGTCAATCGGTTGTGCGCATCAGGGATTGATTCCGTGGCATCAGTTGCAAGGGCGATTCGTTCTGGTGAAGCCGAACTGTGTCTGGCCGGCGGCGTTGAG
The DNA here is from genome assembly GCA_913061385.1 of uncultured Rhodopirellula sp. Lineage (GTDB taxonomy): Bacteria > Planctomycetota > Planctomycetia > Pirellulales > Pirellulaceae > Rubripirellula. The sequence goes on from CAJXTM010000451.1 coordinate 3,428, forward strand.
TCGATGTCGCGAGCACCATTTGTTGTTCCCAAGACTGATCAGCCTTTTGGGCGCGATCTATCACTGCAGGACACCACTATGGGGTGGCGATTCATTCATCCAAAAATGAAGACGATGTTTGGGTGTGAAACCATGCCACAGACGGGCGAAAATGTCGCTGAACGGTATGGCGTCAGCCGTGAGGATCAGGATGAATTCGCGCTACGCAGTCAGCAGCGAACCCAGCTGGCACAGCAGCGCGGGTTTTTTGCTGGTGAAATTACAGCGGTGAAGGTGCCTATCCGCAGGCAGCATCCGGTCTTGGTTTCCCAGGATGAGCACCCACGGCCCGATACCAACTTGGACGCGTTGAAACGACTCAAGCCGTTTGTCAAGCAGGATGGCACGTTGACCGCAGGAAATTCATCAGGCATGAATGATGGTGCGGCCATGTTGTTACTTGCTTCGGATGATGCATTGGCAAAGTATGAACTGAATCCCATGGCAAGGGTGATTGGCGCAACCGTGGTCGGACTTGAGCCAACCATCATGGGCATGGGGCCGGTCCCCGCGACCAAGCGGCTGTTGGGTAAACTTGGTGTAGAGCTTGCGGATATTGGGGTCATCGAAATCAATGAAGCATTCGCTTCGCAGAGTCTTGCTGTGTTGCGACAACTTGGCCTTCCCGATGATGCGGAGCATGTCAATCGAAATGGCGGAGCAATCGCAATTGGGCATCCCTTGGGAATGAGTGGAACGAGACTCCTATTGACGGCTGCCCGGCAGTTGCAGGAAGTCGATTCACGCTATGCCTTGTGCACCATGTGTGTTGGTGTTGGCCAAGGCGTTGCTATGTTGTTGGAAAGAGCATGAGGCAAACACGAGAGCGTCCAGTTGTTTTGATTACTGGGGCCGCTACCGGTGTTGGTCGTCAATGCGCTCGGCGTTTTGCTGCGTCAGGATTTGATGTTGTTATCAATTACCTTGGTCCAGACGAGCATGATGCGAAACAGACGACGGATCTGGTGGCGGAAGAGTCTGCTTGCGGTGTGTTAATGAAATGTGACGTCAGTTGTGATGCTGAAGTGTGTGGCATGATTGCCGAAATTGATTCGGTTTTTGGACGTTTGGATGCAGTGGTCAATTGTGCGGGAACGACGGAATTTGTGCGGCATGAAGATCTCGACGGAATGACCGAGTCAGCTTGGGACCGGATTCTTGCTGTGAACACCAAAGGCCCTTTTTTTGTAATTCGTGCTTGTGCCTGTCTCTTATACACATCTCCGAGCCCACGAGACCGAGGCTGATCTCG
>CAJXTM010000452.1 GCA_913061385.1 uncultured Rhodopirellula sp.
CGAGATCAGCCTCGGTCTCGTGGGCTCGGAGATGTGTATAAGAGACAGCGTTTCATCCAGCATCCCTCGTTGTTTCAGGTCACCCAGCAACGCTGAGATCGGTTGATCTGATTCCTTTGCCAAGCGGGTGATGTTTTTTACGATTGAACCATGGTTATCCCATGGTTGACCCGCCCCATGATAACACTGGATATAGCGGACACCTCGCTCAGCCAGTCGGCGTGCATACAAGAGTTTTCTTCCTTGGGAGGTGTCGCCATAGGAGTCGAGAATGTGTTGGGGTTCCTGCGACAAGTCAAACACGTCCGTACCAGCAGTTTGCATTCGAAATGCTAGTTCCATGTTGTGGATGCGACTCTCCAAACGTTGGTCCTCCGGTCTGTCGTTCGCATGGCGTCGGTTGAGGAACTGAGTCAAGTCAACTTGGCCTCGCTGCGCTTCGGTTTGGATATCCTTGCGACTCAGGTTTGGGACGATTGGCTCACTGTTGCTCTCAGTGTCAATGTACGTTCCTTGGTACACGCCTGGCATGAATGCACTTGTCCAGTTGCGGCTTTGTGCCGTGGGGAATCCACGGGGACAAAGTACCACAAAACCGGGCAATTCGTCGCTCTCGTTTCCGAGACCGTATAGCAACCACGAACCAATGCTCGGCCTTGGCAGTGTAGAATGACCGCAGTTAGTGAGAAGCAACCCTGGTGTGTGGTTCGCTACCTCACCCTGCATGCTTCGGATTACACACAGGTCATCCGCATGTTTTGCTACATTCGGGAATAGTTCGCTTACCTCTAGACCACACTCGCCATATCGTTTGAATTTGAATGGCGATCCGAATATGTTTCCCACACGATTCAACTGGACTCGTTGCAGCTGTGTTCGGATCGATTCAGGCAAGGGCTTGCCGTCCAAACGATTAAGCTCTGGCTTGCGATCAAACGTATCCATCTGCGAGGGTCCGCCATTCATCAACAAATGAATGACCCGCTTCACTTTGGGTGGAAAGTGGGGGCGGCGTAAGCTTAACGCTGATTCACCCTCACCGCGTTCGGATCCCATTACGGGCTGATCGCTGCGAAGCATCCCCGCCAATGCTAGCGTTCCTAGTGTTGATGATTCCAGCAACTGGCGACGAGTGTAGGTAGGGTTTGCAGATTCAGTCCACATATTGAAACTCGTTGCTCATGAGCATGGCTTGTGCGATCAATGGCCAAGGCGAGTTCATAGACCGCACCGCAGAAACTTTCTGCAGTTGTTTGTGAGCGAAATTCATTGCTTGTTCTCGCTCCGAGGGGGCGGGTTGTCGCCCCAGAATACGACGAAACAAATAGGTGATCCTATCCTTGTTCGTTTCAATGGCTTGGAACCGTTTGCCTGTCGTGAGTGCCGTCGCCTGGTCGATCACGAAGGGTGAGTTCAGCGTAAATAACGCCTGTTGTGGAACAATGCTTTCACCGCGCGATGTGCTAGTCTGGACAGATGCTGGAAAATCGAATGCTCTCAGTGTTGGGTCAAGGTTAAAGCGGTTGATGAATCCATAGACGGTTCGTCGTTTCGTGTACTTTTTCCCCCACAATTCAGACGAATGGCCACCGACCTGCAGGTTCAGTTCGCCTGATGCGGACAACATGCTGTCTCGAATCGCCTCGATTCTCAGGTGTTTTCGATGTGCTCTCCAAAGCAACTGATTGAGGGGATCGTGAGTGGCGGGGTGTTCTCTGGCGGTGGAAGATTGTTGGTACACCTGACTTGTTACGATGCGACGGACCAAGTGTTTTGTTGACCAACCATGAGCAATGAAATCTGTGACGAGCCAATCAAGTAATTTCGGGTGGGTTGGTTTGGATCCTTGCAGTCCAAAGTCCGATGGGGTTTCTACCAAATGCGACCCAATCAAATGGCCCCAAACCCGATTCACATAAACACGGGCGGTCAAGGGATTTTGAGCAGACGCAATATGTTCAGCCAGTTGCAGCCTTCCACTCGTTCCTTCGGGAAACGGTGTTTGCTGTGGATCAAGTATTTTCAAGAACCTGCGTGGCACTTGCTCACCTCGCGCGCTCGGTTCGCCACGCAAGAATACGTATGTCGGAGGTGGGTTTGGCAAATCGGTAACACACATTGCTCGTGCTGGAGCTCCAGGGTGGAACGTTAGCAGCTTTGCGAGTTCTGTTTCGCGAATTTTTGTGGAGGCTGATCGGTTATTGCTCTTATTCTTCTTTCCCTCGGATGCCTTGATCTTGGCGTCAATCGTCGCACGCTTTGCTTCATATTCGGCAATTTCGTTATCGCTGGGGCGGTAGGATGCGAGCACTGGTTGTTTTTTCTCGTCGAGAGGTTGAACGCGTTTGACCGCTGCAAACACACCCCGCAGCGAATAATAGTCGGCCGTCGGCACTGGTTCGAATTTGTGGTCGTGACAACGTGCGCAAGCTGCCGAGATTCCCAGTAGCCCTCGCGTGGTAAGGTCTATCCAGTCGTCCAAGGCTTCCGACGGGGAACGATTAGCAAAGGGCCCGGTTGCATAAAAACCCAATGCAGCCAGTTGGGATGCATTGGGCGGGTAAGGCATTAGATCCGCCGCGAGTTGTTCCTTTAAGAAAACAGCAAACGACTTGTCAGAATTGAAAGACTCGATGACGTAATCGCGATAGCTGAATGCAAAAGGATAATAGTGTGGTGTGCGAGTATCTGCTCGATAATCATTGTCGGTATCGCCATAACGGACAACGTCCAACCACATCCGTCCAACGTGTTCTCCAAACTGTGGTGAATCGATAAGCCGGTCGATCAGACGCGTAACAGCGTCTTTGAAATCTTTACTTGCAAGTTTGTTGAATGCAGTTAGTTGTGCATAACTGGGCGGTAGGCCCGTCAAATCATAATGAAGTCGCCGTGCAAGTACCTTGGGTACGGCGCGGCGGGAAGGATGCAGTTCATTGGCCAGCAAAACGTTACCGATGAACTGATCGATCGGATTCTTGTTCCAGTTTGAAAAGACGGGTGTACTGGTGGTAAGTTGCGGCGGTTTAAATTTCTCAACGGGCTGAAACGACCAATGGTTTGCAGCCACCGAGAATAGGTGCGGTTGATTGCCAAGCAGTGAAAATGCTGTTTCACCGCGTTCGTTGAGTGGACCCACAGCCCCTTGCTTTGTCCAATATTCGAACAATGCTATGTTCTGGTCGCTTAGCCTACCGTCGGGTGGCATCTTGAGGTCACCGTCGTATCGTAGCGCCTTAATCAGAAGCGAAGCATCTGGTTCACCCGGCAAAACAGCTTTTTGCGTGTCGCCGCCTACAATCCAACCCGAACGCCGATCCAAAAGCAGACCCCCTTTTTGTTCCCCGGATTCCTCGCTGTGGCACGCGTAGCAATGTTCTACAAGCAAGGGGCGGATCTTGGTTTCGAAAAAATCCACTGCGTGTGCGTCTGATTCCGCTGGGGGAACCGCGCCCGCCAAGTGCATCGCCTCGGGAACGCTATAAATCATAACCGCCAAGATAAACCAGCGAAAATTGAAAGTCATTCGTTTTCGCAAGTGCGGTGAGAACATTCGGCTGTTAAGACGTTGGTTTGGGGGGGCGGTTGGGAAAAAACAGTTTCCGACGTTTTCAACACAGCAGTCGCACGCAGGAGGAAGGAGGGAGACAGCAGGAATATCAGTTTGCGACGGTGTGTTTGGTTGCGTGCTACTGTGGCGATACTGCGATTTAAAGCTTTGCAGTGGAAAAGTGCAGGCCAGCCAACAAACCACACGATTAGTTTACTCAGATTCGGCAGTGTGGGGAAGCTTAACGTGAGATTGATGGCTGTGATCCCATGTGGCTTTTGATTTTGCAATTGTTAACTATCATCACTGCTCGCAAAGTCGACGGAAGTTTTAATCGAGACGGACTTTCGCGATCAGGAATGGGTATGACTTTCGCGATCAGGAATGGCAGTCACGTCAAATGCGTTCCCAAAGCTGGCCCGCTGCTGCCAGGCCGCGTTAATCGGCAAGTGGTAGCGAGCGTTCCCTGGGACATGAATGCCGCATCCGCGTTCAACGGTTGGCCATCAATCAATACGGCGTGTGCCTTGGGGCATTGAGGCAGCACTTGGTGGGCCGTGTAGCCGACCCTTGTGTGCGACACCCGCACCTGCCTTTGTCGCTAGTATCCGACGCCGGGCGATTGTTCTTTTGAGGGATGTGGAGTCAATAGAAATGCCGTGGGACGACCATGACCTCGAGGTGCACGGACGACAGCAAGATGCCTCGATCGAATAGCTTTTGTGGCACGACCAAGAATCGCTATAACCCGATTATGAGCAAGTTATTTTTTAATCGCTTCGTTTTTTAGTTTCTTCCAGGTTCTTGGGCCGCCTTCGTTTGTGACGATTAGAAAATGGACTAGATCTAGGAACTGTTGTTTACCTGTCAGCGGATTCACAAGGCCCGCAGGCATCGCTGAGACTTGTGACTCCTTCATGAATTCAATGTCATCTTGATTGATTTTGATCAGGTTGCCGCTGGCAGGGTCGCGAAGCACGAGGGTCATGTCGTCTTCGCTGTGTTTGAACCCTGTCACCGTTAGGCCGTCGATGGTAAGGACCATCACTTGCGCGTATTCATGGCGAATGTTTATGGAAGGGTTCAATACCGCTTGAACAAGGAAACGATCCGTTACTCCTGTCTCTTATACACATCTCCGAGCCCACGAGACCGAGGCTGATCTC
>CAJXTM010000453.1 GCA_913061385.1 uncultured Rhodopirellula sp.
TACACGTAAGGAGTCGTCGGCAGCGTCAGATGTGTATAAGAGACAGGTTTAACGCAGGAAATCCGAAAAATCCTGAGCTTATGCACGTCGGGGCAGGATGGTCGCAGGCTGATAGATCCTTCATGAGATAAAATTTGCCAAAACCGGGTCAAGTTCATGGAAAAGGCGGAGGTATGTCAATTTGGAAATTATCACAGGCTGCGGAAGAAGATGCGAGAGTTCTTCGCGGCTATGTGCGGAATTCGCCACTGATATTCAGGGTAAAGAGGACATGTGCGTTGATAGATCGGCTCGCAGCAACAGGTGAGCCTGCTGCCATACCATCCGTGGCAAGTGGTCTCTTTTCGTCAAGCAGGACCATTCACGTCACAGCGTCATTTGGAGTTGCCAAACTGTTGCGACTCATTTCGTCGATTGAGTTGATCCGATTGAACGAAATTCTCGGCGGGTGTTACTACGGGTATGTTTCCGAACGATGGGATGGTATCACGCCCCAACAAGTTGAGGCATGTTTAGGGGATGCCAATGACGTAGCTGTTGGGAAACTGCTGAGCCTGCATAGGAATGGATACGTCCGTCAAGCTGCAGTTCGCTTCCTGTCGAATATTGAATCAGGCGGGGAGATTCGCTTCCTGCTTCTTCGTCAAAACGATTGGGTTGATTCGATTTCTGAAAATGCCCAAGTCACAATTCGTGATCGTCTTACAGACAACAACCTCGCTTGGTTTGCCAACGAATCGGAACTGCTGTTGCATCTGCTTCAATTCAAGCGACGAGACCTAAGTAAATGCGTCTCGTTATTTGTGGATCTATTGGTTGCCCCCAAGCACGCCGAGCACTTGATTGAGGCTGTGAAGTCCTGTGGAAAGCAAACGGGTCGCAAGCTAGTTGAGCTTTTGCTTTTACGTGATGGAAATCATCTGGCTGATGTCGTCCGTTTCGGTGTCAATTCGGATGACGGCGTGGTTCGGGCAAAATGCCTGCGACGAGCGAACGAATGCTTGCCGCCGGAGGAATGTAATGAACTTTCCGAGAATCTGATCAAGGATAAATTCATTCCCGTTCGTCTTGGAGCATACGAGCTAAAAGCAGCTTCATCTCCTGATGTGAGCGGTGATATATGGAAAAACGGCTTGCTCGACAAAAGCCGCTCTATCAGAGAGACATCTATGTTTCACCTCGGGAAAGCAGGCTGTGATGTAGCATCAATTTACCGAGAATATCTTTCCCGTTTTCCAGACAGCCTTCCAGCCTTGTCGGGACTCGTAGCGAGCGGAGACAAAACAGACCTTGCTCTGTTCCTCCAATACCTGGGATCTCCCCGCGCGAGTAGACGATCAGAAGCGATTCGTGGAATCGGTCAAGTGGGCATTGAATCCAGCATTCTCTGTATTCAGCAAGCACTACTTGATGAAAGCACAAGAGTCATCAGAGTGGCTCACCAGCAACTCTCGGCGGCTGGAGGCCGTGTCGATCCGGGGCACTTGTTTGGTCTGATCGACGATTGCAAAAACTTGGCAGGAAAGAAAGCGATCCTTCGATTGTTGATGAGCTTGGGAAGATGGCCTGCGATTAGCTTTTTGATACGAGCAGCTGCAAATGATGACGAATCAGTTGCTGGGTTCTCGAAATCTCTTATTGATGCTTCTTTTTGCATGAATCGTATTTTTACCCAACCATCCAAACCACAAAGGCTTGAGATCCAAGCTGCAGTTGATGAATCTGCAGGACTGCTGGCGGATGATTGGGTTATTGATCTTCGCTCATGTCTTTCGAGTTTTGGCTTTTCAGTTTGAGCTTTGCTCACAGAATCGCCCAGAAAAAATGCAAATTTACTGCTTGGAGAACAATTGGCACAAAAGTGAATATTCACGATTCCATTCAACTCGGTGACATCGAAGCTGTGCGCAGGGAACTGGCGAATGGCACCTTTGTTGATTCCAGTGACGACCGCGACTTCACGCCATTGGCCTACGCAGCCAGCAGCCCGTCTGCCGATGACTCCATGCCGAAGCTGCTCTCTTGGTTAGTGGATGCCTGGGCTGATTTAGAAGCGGTGGATGACAAAGAAGCGACGGCCCTGATGCTCGCAGCACAGGCTGGTCGAATCGATTGCGTTCGCTTGCTACTTGAAGCTGCAGCCATCTGGAATCGGAAGAACGAATATGGCAATAGCACAATGTCGACGGCTTCATGTGAAGGCGTGATGAGGCTGCTAATCGGATCCGGTGGAGACATCGCCGAAATCAGCCCCGAGTCAAAGCGAGTGCTGCTTGGATTGCAAAATGGCAAATCACTGAATGTCACGAAAGAAGAATACCGTTCAGGCTGTCGTCCGAGGTTTGGTAAGTCAAACCCGGAAGTGATGGGCATCCCGTTTTGGCATCAAATGGTACAAGCAGGGATCTTAGGCTATCAAGCGAAAGCTCAATTCAACGACGTAGATAACACGTCGGATGCAACGTGGTACTTTAGTCGCTTCGGAGGCTCGTCCCGGAGCTACCTGATGGCAGGTTCGTCCAAATCGATGGTGAACGTGAAGACTACTACGTCCCCGATTTCTGCATTTATAACGACGTGCTCATGCATGGATCAAGCAGACGGATTCAGATCATGGGTTATCCCAAAAAGGTGTTTTCACCAACGGACTTTCACTCGGCGAAATATCTCGACGGGTTCATCTAGATCACTGGCGGTTTGGGCTATCAAGGCTCACGGCAATTCGGAACAACGCCGATCTACCGGTTGAACAGTGAGACCTGGAAGATTGAGTCAGTCGTATCATGCGGCGACAACCCCGGCTGGATCTACTCACATAGGGCTTGCTTGAACGATTCGGGTCTGCTCGTGATCTCGGGTGCAAAACGTTGTCTCGATAGCAATGGTGAAGAGGATCACGTGGACAATGAAATCGAGTTCACCCTCGATCTGTTGAGTAGAATCTGGGATCGTACCTGATCCTTCTCATGCACTCGAAGCAATACGCCGCGTTCAAAAGTTGGCGCGGAACGACGGCGAACTCCCGGCACGGTACGCCGCCCGGCGGTAGTTAGCCGTGTTTCCGCAGCTTTCTCCGCGACTCATTCAGGGCGAGCCCCCGGGCGTCCTGTGAACGAACACTGCTGCCCAGTGGCGTGTTTAACGCAGGGAATTCAAAAACTACTGAGCTTATGCACATCCTGGCAGGATGATTGGGGTAGCTGGTGCCGTTTGTTGGCATTCACCGGGGTTCATAAGTTGGGTTGATTATCAGGGGTTGAGCCAAGGAGTTCACGGGGTTTTGTGTTCAGTGCCTCTTGCCGCAGGAGTGATTCACCTTGGCAGTTGTTGATGATCAACATAAGGCGGCTGATCAAAAGCGTCGTGGAGCCTTGGGTCGGCAGTTTTCTCAAGGACCGACATCAGACGCTCAGATAGTTCCGCCCGGTTTGCAGCGTATTGATCGTTGTCGATGAGGTTGTTCTGTTGATCAGGATCAACACGTAGATCGTAAAGCTCTTCTGCGGGTCTCAGGTTCAGTGTCAGGTCGAATAGCGGTCGTACGTCGGATTCGTTGCGATGTGTGATCAGCCACGCTTTGGTCAGGCTGGCGTCGAGATCAGGCATGGTGACGGCTGTGCTTTGGTGAAGTTGCTCGTAGGTCGGTGGTGTCTTGCCATCAAGACCACGCGGGTCACCCATCGGCCAACGTTGCGGTTTGAAGTTGCGGATGTAAAGAAAGTCAGGTGTGCGTATGGCACGCATCGGGTACGGCAGGTTGCCTTCACGCGCGGTGTGGAAATGTAATTCACGTCCCACAATGACCTCATTGCGATCTTGATCGATCCAGCCGCTTTTCTTGTCGGTCAACTGTTTCTTGAAACTTTGACCGTCCATGCTCTCGGGCACGTCAACATCCGCCAGATCAAGCAGCGTGGGGCCGATGTCCATCACACTGACGAAGTCATCAACCGCGCGCTGCGGTGCGATCAGCTTGGGGTAACGGATCATCAATGGGGCTCGAATCGCGAGGTCGTAGCAATTCGTTTTTCCCCGAGGTACACCCGGTATGCCATGATCCCCCGAGAGGACGATGATCGTGTTGTCGAGTTGCCCGCTGGCTTCAAGCTCAGTCAGCATCACTCCGAGCATGGCATCCAATGCCTCGATTTCACCGAGGTAGTCTGAGAAGTCGCGGCGGATGTCGTCGACATCAGGAAGAAACTTGGGGATCAATCCTTTGAGCCTGTCAGGATCGATGTTCCAAAGGTCTTTGCCAGAGTCAGCCACATAGGGTCGATGCGCATTGATGGATCCATAAACAAAAAAGAACGGCTGGTTCTTTGGCTGTCCTGCTAACACTCGCTGCATCTCAATGCGAGGGTGCGCTAGCACCTGTTCGCGGCGCTCGCGTTTTTCTGCGTCATTGGATGCTGTGCCGACGTAGAGCCCGTATCTTTGGTACTCGGTTTTTGGCACCTTGCGAGCTTGTGCGCCCTGCGGGCTCGGCTTAAATGCGAAAGTTTTCAAGCTCTTGCGAACGTAGTAGCCGTCCTCGGCCAGCAGATCGACGAACTTCGGCAGTGTATTGAATGGGTTGTTGTGGCCTTGCCAGTTGCTAGCCTTGCCGTTGAGGAACGCACCGCTTCCGCAGTTCCAGAAGTAGCGACCGGTGGCCAGAGATGCCCGGCATGGTCCCTGTCTCTTATACACATCTGACGCTGCCGAC
>CAJXTM010000454.1 GCA_913061385.1 uncultured Rhodopirellula sp.
GAGATCAGCCTCGGTCTCGTGGGCTCGGAGATGTGTATAAGAGACAGGGACAAAAGACCCCCTCGTTCCCCACAACCAATCCACCAAGATGGCCACTGCAATGACACGCCACAACATCCCAGGTCGTGTCGAACTTTTGCTGAATGCCGGTCATGGCTGGGGGGACAAAGAATCGGAAAGAACGAGAAATTCCACATTGGCGTTTTTCGGGAAACACTTGAGAGATTAGTAACCGCAGTCGAACTTTACCGACGCCAGTGATATGGTGACATACGCTTGCTCTCTTCCAATCAAATCAGCTGAGCTTGCCAGATGGATTTCCTGCTTTACCTTGCAATGATTCCTGCACTCGGACTCACTGCCCAATGGATCGCGTGGCGAACTCGACTGCCCGGTATTTTGCTGCTGCTTTTGTTTGGGATGGCACTTGGGCACTTCATTGAGCCAGATAGTTTTCTGCAAAACCTGACCGACGGGAACGAACAGTCAGGCCCAATCCTGTTGTTTCCACTGGTTTCACTTTCGGTCGCGGTCATCATGCTTGAGGGCGGCCTGTCACTGAATCTCAAAGAATTGCGAGAAGGAGGAAACGCAGCATTTCGCCTCTGCACCATCGGGACCGTTATCTCTTGCACTGGCGTGACGATAGCAGCTCACTACATCCTCAACTTTGGCTGGCGTTTGAGTCTCCTGTTGGGTGCGATTCTTGTCGTGACCGGGCCGACGGTCATTGGTCCTCTGCTTCGACAAGTGCGGCCCAGCAAGCGTGTAGCTACCACGTTAAAGTGGGAAGGCATCGTGATTGATCCGATTGGTGCAGTACTGGCCGTACTCGTTTTTGATCAATTGATGATGCATATCAAAGAGCCCAGTCTTTGGTCTGCTGTATCGATGCTTTTCGAGACCGCCTTGGTCGGCACCGGACTTGGCATTGCAGGCGGCCTCATCCTTACGTTCGCATTTCGTCATTACCTGATTCCGGACCATCTTCAAGGTGTTGCCAGTCTGTCCCTCGGCCTGCTGCTTTTTGCGATCAGCGACCACATTGCAAGTGAGTCTGGTCTCATTTCAGTCACTGTTCTGGGCCTATGGCTTTCCAACAGCAACAGCTTGAATGTGGAATCCATCATTGAATTCAAAGAAAACCTGCGAACGCTTTTGATTGGCTGCCTGTTCATCGTGCTTGGCTCACGGGTCAACATTGACGAAGTGCTTGCGATTGGCCCTCCGGGCCTCATCTTCTTGGCAGTTTTAATTCTGTTGGTTCGTCCCGCCTCAGTTTACCTCTCACTGCTGGGGTCTCCGTTGAACTTACGCGAGAAGGCTTTCATCGCAGGCATGGCACCTCGCGGAATTGTGGCCGCAGCAGTCAGCAGCGTGTTCGCACTCGAGATGGAAGCATTGCCCATGGAGCTTGCAATTGAAGATGCGGACCATCTCGATACCGTGACCTTCCTCGTCATTTTTGGAACTGTCACGACCTATGGGCTTGCCGCTTCACCATTCGCAAAGATGCTGGGACTGTCACAGAAAAGCAATGACGGAATACTGATCGCAGGGGCCGATACTTGGACCCAGGACTTTGCGCAGGAATTTAAAAAACTCGGATTGCCTGTCCTTCTGGTTGATACAAATTACAACAAAGTCGCCAAAGCGAAAATCGCAGGACTGAATGCTATCTGTGCGAACATACTCAATGAACACGTAAGAGAAGACTTGGATCTCAACGGGATCGGAAAACTTATGGCGCTCACCCAAAACGATGAAGTCAATTCACTGGCTGTGCGAGAATGCCAAACTCTCTTTGGAAGTGCCCAGCTCTACCAATTGACATTCCGAAAACAAAATCAGCACATTCAACGCGGACTGACACGTAATCTGATGGGGCGGGAACTTTTTGATCCCGATCTGACCTTCTCGAAAATGGAAGACTTTCACGAAGTCGGAGCAATATTCAAAACCACCACTCTCTCTGAAAACTATACCTACCAAGATTTCGTTGAGCATTATCAGAACGGGGCAATACTACTGTGTGTAGTCGATGAACTTCAAAACCTGTCCATCAACACTGTTGAACACCAACTACAGCCGACCGAAGGACAAACTATCATCACATTTGTCTCTTCAACGGTGATACCAGACACTCACGAAGCTAAAAAAACTGCTCCGCCGCCATCAGATTCGCCGCCACGCGTGAAGGAATGATTGCTACTGCAATCAGAAACATTGAATGTCAATGCAAAGACGATTAACCGACAGAAACGTGGCATACTCGTTGGTCACAATCGGCCTTGCCACATGCATGATTCTGGTCCTGATGGAACGTGTCTGGTGGTGCCAGGTCGGAGATTTGTCGCCTTGGTCATGGGACATCTGGAGTTCACACAATTCGCAGCACTCCCTCGATCCGTACGCGTTGTCACATTTCCAGCATGGCATTGGCTTATTTTTACTGCTGCAACTCTGCTGCAGTCGTTGGCTGTCAGTTCAAACGTGTACCGTGATCGTGGCCCTCATCGAAGCTGCGTGGGAGATCTTGGAAAATACACCATTCATGATCAACCGATATCGCGAGGCGACCATTTCGCTGGACTATTTTGGTGATAGCATCGTAAATTCCATGAGCGACTATGGAGTGTGCTTATTGGGTGTGCTGCTGGTCAGAAAGACCAACTGGAAACTGGGCTTGGCTGTGTTTATTGCATTGGAAGTTTGCAGCGTGCTGTGGATTCGCGACAGCCTGATGCTAAACATCCTAATGTTGACCTTCCCCGTAGAAGCAATCAAACAATGGCAAGCACCCTAACGCGTCCAAAGCGGCATGGACGCAAGCAAGGCAACGAACCCACCTTTGAAACACAGTATCATCGATAGCCGCACCAGTGTTCTCTCAACATGCGTCGATATTTTTGGACGTCGATATTTTTGGACGTCGATATTTTTGGACGTCGATATTTTTGGCTGCGGGTACCGAAGCCTTTCTTGCAACGCTCTCAGGGATTACGACGAACCGCTTTAAGAATGCTTTGAAGCAACATCCCACGGCGGCGTCCAGTAGGCCGTCGCTGCACTACATTTTCACGCTGATCAAGCCAAACTTCAACTTCCTGATAAGAACCAGCAAACAGACGCCGGCCCTCTTGGCTATGAACCACGAATTGATCGCCTTCGATATTAATTTCATGTACCTCACGGGATAGCTTGTTCATTCCCTCGTCTCCCACGGCTCCACAACGGTTCATACGTTGTGTGTACAAAAATGTGCGCAGAAAACAGGCAAGATCATCAACTATTCCAATCTTTCCCGACTGCGGTTCTCGGCACCCAAAATCTTATTTGTCAGCAAGCTTTGTTGTACATCTTTAAAAATTTTTGCGAGCAACCATGAATCACTAGTCATGCAAACACACGCAACCCGCTGCTTCGATCCTATCACTTACAACACGATAACGTGATAGCATTCTCTGGGTTCAAGGCGGTCTTTACGCATCAATTCAAAAGTTTTCGCTTACCGTTGGTTACGGCTTCCCGAAAACGCGCAGGCGTGGCAACAAGGGGGATATAGGCAGATCGACGCATCAAGCTCATCTCAACCTAGTCTTTGAACCCCGTCGACTTGAACGAGTTTCTTTCCACCCAAGCAAAGGCAGCAAGGATTGCCCAAATGACAGTCGCCGACATGGTTGCCTCACCGCAACAATGACTCGCAAGAGGGAACAATCAAGCAAGATTAAAGACATGACAAATGACCAGAGTCCAAACAATGCGAATGTCGAACGCACCTCGATTCAAGCTAAATGGTCGTCAGAAGAAAAAGCGAGACGGCGGCGTCTGGCTAGCAACAAGCAATTGCAACTCAGGGAACTCTTTTTTCTCACTGCAATCGCTTCACAAAGATTCAAGGACGAGGGACGACAAACGCTGCAACTGGCGTGATGAAGGGAAAACCGCGTGAAAAAGCGTGGGCTCCCCGACGTTGTTTTCACCGCCGCCCGCCGCGGTGAAGCACTATGGGGTGTGGAGGCCGTCAGTCTTCTAGTTCCGGGACGCGTCTGTCAGGCCATCAGACACCGATGATAGATCGGTATCTTGCTTCTGGCTTTTATTTGTTCAGTTGAGGTTTGGTCGTTTCAACGCAACTGGCGTCGCGGCGGTGTGTTGGTTCACTCATCTGGAGATCGGTCTTTCTTGGTTTCGCGACGACAACGCTCTGAGCAGTACTTGACCTCATCCCAGCAACGTTGCCATTTGCGGCGCCAATTGAATGGCCGCCCACAAGTTTTGCAGTGCTTCGACGGCATCGCTGGTCGATTTTTTCTGGCCACAGTTGTTTGCCTCTCCTTGCACCTCCCCGTGCGCGGGGGGTGTGAAATTGGTTACTTGTCCTCCTTTTTCCCGTCTCCTAACGCAACGATTGTTGCCCAAAGCCAAGTGCTTGGCCGGATTTCCGAGTTTCATCGGGTGCAAAATCCGTTAATCCAGAGTTCGATAAGTGCGGTAAACCTCTAGAACAGGCCATTTAACGGGGATTTACGAGTTCAAATCGACGCATGCACACTTTGCAGCATCCCTGCTGGTTGCACATATTGCGACGACTGGCAAAGATAGGGGAATTGATGAATTTCAACCTTTCAACACGAGAGAGACAGATGCTGTCTCTTATACACATCTGACGCTGCCGACGACTCCTTACGTGT
>CAJXTM010000455.1 GCA_913061385.1 uncultured Rhodopirellula sp.
TACACGTAAGGAGTCGTCGGCAGCGTCAGATGTGTATAAGAGACAGGTGCTGATTGGAAATGAATCACTGCTGGCAGAGTATTTCTGTCTCGTTGCCCTGATCGCTGAGTTCCAGACGGGACTTTTCGATGTCCGGTTTTCGAGACGGTTTTTGTGGCGGATGCTGAATTTTCGATGATCTTGCCTGGGCAGGTGATCACGAAAAATGCGGGTCCACATCGAAAATTGGTACAGCCACTCGAGTAATCGTCGCCTGAATGATTGAGCCAGTGGCCCGCAGGCGGGAGTTGGTTCTGAGAAGTGAACTTCTGGTTTGTGCGTAACGGTTGGGTAGTTCAAGGAGTTTCCGACTCGGTCAATTTACGAACGATTTCGTCGACATCGTACACACAGCCGCCCCAAGTTCCGCCGCCTGCTTGTTGCAAGGCCGCCCAAAGTCGAGTGTCTTCTGGCATATTCGGATCGACGCGTAGGTCAGGATGGGGGGACCGACTGGTCAGGACTTGGTCAGGAGTGCGGCCGGCTACCGAATCATCAGCGACTAAGTTGACGTGCCCCTCAAGTGTTCGGCAATTGACCATGATGTCGATTAAATCGCCGTCACGTACTTTGGCGATGGGCCCTCCTGCTAAGGCTTCAGGGCCAACGTGGCCGATGCAAGCGCCAGTGCTGACACCAGAGAATCTTGCGTCAGTCACCAAGGCGACCTCTTTGCCAAAGGATAAATATTTTAGCGCTGATGTGATCTGGTAGGTTTCTTCCATCCCACATCCAATTGGCCCCCTGCCGATCAAAACGATCACGTCTCCTGCTTTGATACTGTTTTCAGTCTGCCCTTTGATGGCTTTGATGGCATCTCGTTCTGACGTGAATACGCGGGCAGGTCCCCGTTTGTGATAAACACCATCTTCGTCCAGTACCGTGGGATCAATGGAAGTTGCTTTGATCACTGAACCTTCTGGGCAAAGATTTCCTTCGGGAAAGCAAACGGTACTTGTGAGTCCGATTTTTCTTGCACGTGCAGGTGGAATGATGACATCATCTGCTTCAACGCCGTCGGCTGCCCGTAAATGTTCACGGCAGATTTGCCGTCGATCACAACTTTCCCATTGGTCCAATAATTCGTTCCATGACATACCACTTACTGTTTTTGCCTCTGCCTTTAGTAGGCCGAGTTCACGAAGGTGCCATGCTACTTCCGGGACTCCTCCTGCCAGAAACAGTCGAACGGTTGGGTGTCCAGTCGGACCATTAGGAAGGCAGTCAACGAAGCGTGGAACAAGTTGATTGACGTCTCGAAAAGCCGCGGCATCTGGTCGTTGGATACCGGCTGCAGCTGCAATGGCGGGTATATGCAGGAGCAAATTGGTGCTGCCTCCAACGGCTGCATGGATCAGCATCGCGTTGTAGATCGCATCTGACGTCAAGATATCCTGAAGTGTTTCGTTCCGATCCACCATGCCACGAGCTGCATCAGCTGAGTCTCTGGCAAGTTGCGTCCAGATGGGTTGACCGCTTGGCGCTAGTGCTGCGTGTGGCACCGTCATGCCTAATGCTTCAGCAACAACCTGGCTGGTTGCGGCTGTTCCCAGAAATTGGCACCCACCACCTGGCGTTCCGCAAGCTCGGCAGCCTTCCAGCGATGCTTCCTCAAGTGACATCTCGCCACGGCTGTAGCGAGCACCAATGGTCTGCACTTTGCCAGCATCTTCCCCAGTGGTAGGTGGTAAGGTGACGCCACCGGGAACCAGAACGCTTGGTGATTTACTGCACCCTGCGAGAGCCATCATCATCGCGGGAAGCCCCTTATCGCAAGTGGCTATCCCGATCACACCCTTGCGTTGTGGCAGTGAACGAATCAGCCTGCGCATCACGATTGCAGCATCGTTGCGATATGGCAGGGAGTCAAACATGCCGTGCGTTCCTTGGCTTCGTCCATCACACGGATCACTGACGAATGCTGCAAACGGAACTCCGTCATGTTGTGTCACTTGTTCAGCCGCTGCTTGTACCAGCAGTCCCACTTCCCAGTGACCGGTGTGATAACCCAATGCTACCGGTGAACCGTCCGGGTTTCGCACTCCGCCTTGGGTACTAAGAATTAGGTATTGATCACCTAAGACACGGCGCGGGTCGAAACCCATACCCACGCTTTGGGTAAGGCCAAAGATGTCACCGCTGCTCCAGTGGCGGAGTATCTCATCGCTGAGGGGCAGTTTTCCGGTGGGACCCGGTGCGTGGGTACTGAGCGTTTCGACATTGGGTGTGGTAAAGAAATTATGCATGGACGCAATGGCTTTCGCGGACTCACGGCAGAGAAGTGCCGGTGAGTCTACAGGGCGGGATGAATTTCTGCCTTCGAAGCGACAGTTGCCCTGAGTTTATCAACCGCGTCCATCGAGCACCAACGAGTCAATGGATCTTCAATGTGATCGTTCGAATTAAACTTAACGTCGTCGCTTGACTTTTCGATGCATCGGGTTCAGACGCTTTTTTGACGGTGCTTGAGGAGTCTCTGGCTCGGGAGCCTTGGGTGGCAGGGTAACCGCCTCAAAACCCTCGATTGAATCGCGTTTGAGCTCTTTGTTGATTCGTTGCTCAATACTCGTCAGGACTTCCCCTTCACCGGGAACGACAAATGTGAACGCCACCCCTTCCCTTCCCATACGACCCGTCCTTCCAACGCGGTGGACATAGTCATCGCAATCCTGCGGCACATCGTAATTGATGATGTGCGAAATGGTACTGATGTCGATTCCACGTCCGACAACGTCAGTTGCGAACAGAATTTTCAGCTTGCGGTCCCGCAAGCTTTGCAGTACTCGATCCCGCTCGCGTTGCTGCATGTCTCCATGCATGCTGCCACAGTTTTCATGTGTGTGGCTGAAGTGTCGATACAAGCGATCTGTGCCACGCTTGGTCCGACAGAATACAATCGCTTGTTCTGGATTTTCTCGCTTCAGCAGGTGATCGAGTAGTGTTGACTTGCGATCATGTGCAACCGTGAAGTACCGTTGTTCAATTGTCTCAACCGCCATCTCGTCTTTGCAGCAGTCGATGACACGGGGATTTACCATGTATGATTCTGCAAGACGCCGCACTGTCGGTGGTAGCGTTGCCGATAACAATAATGTTTGCCGATCACTCGGGCACTTCCGCAGAATGCGCTCGATCTGTGGACGGAAGCCGATGTCCAGCATACGGTCCGCTTCATCCAGAACTACGCACCAAACACTGTTGGTTCTCAGTGACTTGCGTTGCAGGTGATCGTGTAAACGTCCCGGCGTGCCGACGACAATTTGCACACCATTCTCGAGTTGCCGCAATTGTCCATTGATGTTCTTGCCACCAGCTAAAACGGCAACCTCCGTGTCCACACCCCAAGCCAAGCGTTGTGTTTCCTTGCCGACCTGATCGGCCAATTCACGAGTTGGCACCACGATGATGGCTTGTGGATCTCTGCAATCCTCCAAAGAATCGAGCTGCTCAAGGATCGGAATAGCAAAAGCAGCTGTTTTCCCGGTGCCCGTGCGGGCTTGCCCTATCACATCTTCACCCTCCATGGCGAGCGGGATCAATTGCGTTTGGATTGGGGAGGGAGTGCTAAAATCCGCCTTTTTCAATGCTCGTCGCATCGCAGGCGAAAGATCGAGTTCGTCAAACGACTCGACAGTATTTTCGGTTTCAGTCGTGGTTTCGGCTATTTGATTCATGTGAACAGTGTAGCGTTCTGCCATGATTTGCACTACGCGGAATATATCCGGTCATTTCTGTTGGTATCTGTGATTTGGATCTGGACGCAGTAGCCTGCAGTGCAACTGTGTCTGCAGCGAGATGCTAAGGGGACTGAGATGTGTGATGCATCCGAGAAGATTGGCCAATTTTGATTTGTCCCCAGACCATTTGGATCGCTCGTCTGGAGTTCAGGTTAGGTCGAATTGGGTTGGTGGAACTGGATGAGAGTAAGTGGGCTTGTGCAAGCACAATTCACCGCATCCGGTATTCGGCTGTTGTTTGACAAAAATCTGGAAGTTAAACTGTGCGCGACTGGGGAAATTTGGCCCCTTCCACGAAATTACCCCGCTATCGAGTTCTGATATGCAACGCATCTGCTTTCTGACCCTGCTTTTGGCCACAATTGCCGCTGGTTGCAATAAGTCGCCCGACAGTGAATTGCGAGTGATGAAGGATACGGATGACGGTGGTGCGACTGCAACACAAGGTGATGGTGGGGCTGATGCAAAGAAACTAAGCATCGCTTTTGTTACTAACCAGATTGCGGACTTCTGGAAAATTTCCGAGGCCGGCTGTATCGATGCTGAAAAAGATTTCGATGTTGAGGTTCAAGTGAGAATGCCTTCGCAGGCGACTGCAGTTGAGCAAAAACGAATCGTGGAGGACTTGCTGACGTCAGGTGTCAAAGCGATCGCCATCAGCCCGATTGATGCAGACAATCAAGTGGATTGGCTTAACTCGATTGCCGAGCAGGTTCCTTTGATCACACATGATTCCGATGCTCCTGCTTCTAATCGATTGATGTATATCGGAATGGATAATTACGCGGCTGGTCTTGCCTGCGGCGAGTTGGTGAAAAAGTCGCTGCCGGATGGCGGCAAAGTAATGCTGTTTATCGGTCGCTTGGAGCAAGATAACAGCAAGTTCCGGCGGCAAGGGGTCATCGATGCGTTACTGG
>CAJXTM010000456.1 GCA_913061385.1 uncultured Rhodopirellula sp.
CGTGGGCTCGGAGATGTGTATAAGAGACAGATCCCCAGGTTGCCCGTGACAAACCATTAGTTGGGCCGAATCTGTGGCGATTTTGCTCTGAACATAGAATCGGTTGTCAGTAAGTGAGGTATGATTTTCGACCATCTTCGTCCCTCAACGACCTCGCTCTTTAGGCTAGTCCAACGCCTTGGTTTAGACAGCAGACTTTACACCAGTAAAGCAAACGGACAAGCTTCAATTCTCCCGAGAGCAGCCACCATGAAAACTGCCTTCGCTTCGGATTGAGAACAAACAGTTGATTCAAATAGGCGAGATCACGCCATGATCTCGAAACTTCCAAAATTATCCAAGACTGAAAAAACAGACCTTCAGTTCAAATCCCACCGTCAATAAACAGTTGTTGTCACGTCATTATGCTAGAGCGTCAATACGCTACTAGATACAACCGCATCCATGGGAATCCTGCCGCCGTAAAGATGGTAATACTCTGTGGGATCACCTGGGTTAGTTTCTTTTACGAGGTCTCCAGCGAGCTTGTTAGGGTCGAGCTTTACTATAATCGCCTCAGTCGCACCTCCTGAAAACCGCCTGGCAATGTCTTGATAGTTTTTGGCTTCTGCCAAATGAACAAATTCACCTCTCTGGTCGATTGCGCTCAAGACGACATACTCTTTGCCTTGACTTTGCTGCCACTCAACGGGTGTAAGTATTTTAAACACGTAAAACTCAGGCTCACTTTTGTTGGTGCTTGTGCACCCTATTAACAGTAATGCAAAAATCAATGCAAAGAAGCTTTGAACAATTGTTTTCATATTAAAGAACTTAAGTAGTACATATTTATTCATAACGTATAGATCATCATTTTCATATCATTTGCAATTGCCCTGGCGCCAGGCGAACAACCAGTTGCCGCTGGGATGCCCCAATTTTCTGTACCAAGCGTTATGAAAGATTGGGTTAGGAAACAGGGACGGGGGATTCGTAGTGCTGCTGGAGAGAGGCCGTAGGCCGAACGGAAACTGCACTACGACGAGGGAACTCGGGTGGAGTCAGGTAGCCGAGGGAACTGTGCGGGCGACGTATGTTGAAGTCCCCTCGCCATGCTCGTGGCTTCATCCGTGCGTCGTCTTCGTTCATTAAATTCGTTTGATTGAGATACTCATCTCGTAGTCAGCCATTGAAGCTTTCACACACACCGTTCTGCCACGGCGATCCTGGCTCGATGTAGAGGATTTCGACACCGATCGTATCCAGCCTTCGCTCGATCGCCGTTGAGATTAACTCAGGACCGCTGTCGCAGTTTAGACGCTTTGGTACACCGTGAATCGCGAATAGCTCTGCCAATGTGTCGATTGCGTCCTCGCTCGTAATACTGCGGCCAACCTTAATCGCCAGGCATTGCCGCGTGTATTCGTCGACGATGTTCAGAAAACGAATCGTGCGTCCATCAACCGTCGACGACTGCACGAAATCCCAAGTCCAAACGTCGTGATCGAAAGCGGCCACTCGAGCGTCGCAGGCATTAGCGCCAACGCCAGTAGCACGTTTCCTACGACGGTTTCGTGGCACCGTGAGTCCGGAAGCCTTCCAAAGTCGATACATCCTTTTCATGTTGATCGTCTCACCGTCGCGGCGAAGAATTTGACAGATTCGGCGATAGCCCCAGCGAGGACGCTCGCAAACGAACTGCAAGATACGCTTGGTCAGTCGCTCGTCTTCGTCCTTCGGTTTCCCCTCAAATCGCTGGCTTGATCGTGGTTGATCAAGCACACGGCATGCACGCCGCTGCGAAGCATTGAACTTCCCTTGAATTTCGCTCACCGCCGCGCGTCGCGATTGAGGGGTCGTCAGTTTCTCCTCGTGATTTCTTTCAGCATCGATATATCCAAGGCCTGGTCGGCCACGATCTTCTTGAGCCGGTTGTTCTCTTCCTCGAGTGCCTTAAGTCGCTTGGCTTCTTCACTCTTCATGCCGCCGGACTGCGATCGCCAGCGGCTCAGCGTCGCTTCGCTGACCTCAAGTGCTTGCAGGACTTCACCAACGCTCTTGTCGGCAGCCAACATGGCATCCGCATCGCGCAGCTTCTTGATGATCTGTTCTGCTGTGTGTCGTCGTCGCTTCTTATTCACTGAAAATCCTTTGCCGGTATTGGCTCTTGACTTTCATAACCCATGGATCAGGTTTTGGGGAGCATTCCAACAACACCTGACTGAGTTTTCAGTAGGAACAACTGGGCAACAGTAGCGGTCTTCACCTAGGTGGCTTTAGAGAAATCACGGACCGACAGGCGGAATCGCTCGGAACGAATATGTTTCCAGGGCTTGATTGCTTAAACGACCTGAGCGAACCAACAACCGCTCATTTGTGCAACTTTTCGATCTTACAACTTGTTGGCATCAACAAGTTGAGTGAAATGCAAGCGAAGCATCTTAGTCGGTGCCTTCGTGTCATGGGGGCAGAAGCCAATACGGTAGAGAAGCACCAGTGAATCGCCGTGCAAACCAGTATCCGCTTGACGTAGAACAATCATCTCTTTCAGCTCTGCCGGCTACTCTCAGTCGAGCTCATCCGTCAAGTCCGTAGGACAACATTTCTAAGCAAATGATGTACTTCGGATGGAATGGGCCCACCCAAATACGCACCGGCTTACCCGTGTTGCGGTCCACCATCGCCAAACTGACTGAAAGGTTATAAAAACCAAGCAAACCTTTTTGACGTTTTCCGTCGTCACTGCACTCAACCGTCGCATGAAACCGCCTCTGATTCCCAACAACCCAACCCGTTTCTCGCACTTTCGACAGTTCAACGCAATAAAGCTGGACTGATTTCAATGCACGAATGATTCGAGACCGGCAGACTAGCAGAGCACCCATCACCGCAGTGATCACAATGGTCAGCACCAAAAAGCCCAGAGCAATCCTGTCGTATTCACCGCATTCGTCCACAAATGATGCAAGCACCATGCAACATGATGACAGCCAGAGGACTGAACAAGCCTGCACTCGATTGGCCAGCTCCGTTAAGGCGATGCCATCATTCATCTAGCACGATGAAGCATTATCGCACCTTACAAATCGGCGCCGAATGTCCATCTGATCCTCGCGGGGCTTTCAACTATTTTGTCTGATGCGTTTTTTGATCAGAGAGACATACGACTCACGATCGACTAAACTGGTCCGAGTAAACGTAGGGCAGCGGTTCAACAGTGCTCTTGCAACACAATGGAGAGGTCGAACTTTATGAAACGTCGTGAGATCCTAAAGTCAACTGGCTGTGTGCTATTCCTGCCGTCACTCGAGAGCTTTGGGCAGGATCACTCCGTCCCAGAAGAATCAGAGGTCAAACGGCTTTTCTGTGTCAGTATGGGCTACGGTTTTTTCACGGATGCCCTGCCGCAAACCGGTGGTGCAGACTACGCATTCAGCGAACACATGGAGCCTTTGAAAAAGCACAGAAACAATTTCACGCTCTATTCAAAAATGAAGTTTGGTGGAGACCATGTCCGCGACCACAAGTGTTTTGTCGGAAACACCACGACGAACCCAGACTCACTGGACCAGATCATTGCGGACCACATTGGCCATTTGACCCGCGTTAGAAATATCGTCACTTTCATCAGCCATGCCCATCACCACATCGTTGCATCCTGGCGGAACAGACTGCCGGTACTGCCGATTCAATCGACGAGAGTCCTGTTTGAGACGCTCTTCGCAAGGACTGACAAGAAAACACAGGAGCGATTACTGGCTCACAAGAAGAGCGTTCTTGACGGTTCTCTTGTAGATGCAAAATCGCTGATGTCGCGTGTATCGGGCAGGGACCGACAGCGACTAGAAGAATACTTCGCCGCACTGCGTGAATCCGAGCAGGAACTCAACAAGTCGATTGCGTGGCTTAGCAAGCCACGCCATGATGTCGAATTCCCGGTCGCCCCTAAATTTGAGAATAACTTCTTTGGGTCCGACGTTGACAGGAAACGATTCCTGGAAAACCCTCGCCAGATTCAGCGTGGCATTGCATTCGACATGATCTATAAGGCATTCAGGTTCGACATCACACGCGTCGTCAATTTCTACATGACGGGTCTCGACAACGACCATCACCTCACGACGCACAACGTGCCAAAATCCGAAGAAGCACGCAACAGCCTGACGAAGTATGACTCGTCATTCTTTTCGCTGCTGTCAAATTTTTACGACAAACTAGCCAGCACAAACGTCGAGTCCGGCGGAACACTGATGGATGAGACAGTCACCGTCGCCACGGGCAACAACAGTGTGAGTCAGAAAATGGGACCTCATAACGGAAATGAAATACCAGTGTTCGTCGCAGGCGGACAATTCACAAATCACGGTGGCCATGTCATCCGCAAAGGTGAGACTACTTGCGATATTTACCTGTCGGTACTCCAACAATTTGGCATCCAGCGAGACCACTTCGGTAATAGCAAAAAGATCATCCAACTGTGAAATCATGTTGAATTACAAGATCACCAAAGTCGCATTTGTGTTGGTACTCATCACGCTACCTGGTAGCTCGCGTTGCAGTGCCGATGTGCGTGAGCAATCACAACAGTTCTTAGACACGTTCTGTGTTTCCTGCCATGGTCAGGCAAAGGCGAAGGCCGGCCTTCGCCTCGACCAAATTGATAAAGAGCTGTCTCTTATACACATCTGACGCTGCCGACGACTCCTTACGTGTA
>CAJXTM010000457.1 GCA_913061385.1 uncultured Rhodopirellula sp.
GAGATCAGCCTCGGTCTCGTGGGCTCGGAGATGTGTATAAGAGACAGTTTCTATCGTGCTCCCACAACACTACATGTCAGTCGTGGGTTGAGCGGAACTCATCTGCTCAGACTCAATTGCCGGCCTGAACTGTCATTGATTACTCTGCGGGCACTGCCAGTCGGCGTCGAGAGTACTTGAATCCCGGAATGAAAAAGCATGCTGCTGCTACGACACCAAAGATAAGATGTGCGTAGTCTGGCTGAATTGCCATTAGTAGTGCCGCGATCAGAAGTGCCGCTGCCTGAATGTAAAATATTCCACTCAGCATGCTTGCTTTGATAATGAAGACCATTGCGGAAATTACTCCCAGCAGTGGTGACAGCGCGAGAACCTCAAATTCCATGAGACGCTCAATCGGAAACAGCATTGCGATTGCAACCATGCTGGCTCCCCAAACATGGGCGATTTGCCGCTCGATAAACGTCACCGGTCCCATCCGTTGCCGGAGTTTCCAGAACACGGCAGCCCATGCTCCCAGACCGATTGTCCAGACAGCGACGTACATGCCAACTTGAGTGACACCCATGTAATCCATTTGCCATGTCAGCAGACCGGCAATCAGTAAAACCATTGAGTGCCAAATCCACAGCGTGCCCCAGTTTTCGAGCACTGCTGCGTGATGGGTTTCACGGAAGACGCGGGCGAGTACTTGATTGAAGCGTCCACTGCGTGCGGCGACTCGTTCATCAGCGAGGTAAGCTTCGAGATCCTGAGCCAGTGCTTCTCCGGATGGGTAACGTAGGTCGACTGGTTTTTGAAGGCAGCGAACCACGATCATTTCCAAATCACGATCGAGCTTGGGGCGAAGAGTCCTCGGTGCGATCGGATCCTGCTCGATCACCAGCATCACCGTCTCCATCGGAGAATCAGAAACGAACGGGCTGCGACCGGTTAGAGCGAAGTACAGCACGCAACCGAGTGAGTAAACATCACTTGCGGGGCCAATCAGATTACGACGGCCACCTGCCTGTTCAGGAGACATGTAGGCAGGCGTACCTACCAACATCCCGCTTCGGGTCAGGTTCGCATCAGAGCCACTTTGTTTAGCGAGACCAAAGTCGGTTATCAAAGGCGTGCCGTCGACAGCCAGCAGAATGTTACTGGGCTTGAGATCTCGATGGAGAATTCCTTGTTCGTGGGCAAAACTAATTGCTCTCGCGATTGCGGCTACGATTTTGGCGATTTCACGCTGCGGCAAGGGACCTTGGTTGATCACCCGTTCAGCAAGTGTTTCTCCAACGACCAGTTGCATGCTGAAAAAAGGCCGCCCCTCAATGTCGCCAGCCTCGTAGACAGGCACGATGTTCGGGTGCTGTAATCGTGCGGTGGCTGAAGCTTCGGCAAGAAACCTTTGCAAGTCCGCTTCGCTTGCCAATCGACCACGCAAAATCATCTTGATAGCGACTTCGCGATCGAGACTAATTTGCCTCGCCCGGAAAACGACACCCATCCCACCGCGACCCAACTCTTCGATGAGTTCGTAGTCGCCAATGGTCGTAGGTAGCGTTAAACTTTTCCAACGGGAAGTATCTGACACACTGCTCAAGCCCTCATCAGCAATTGCGCCAGCAGTATCGGTTACTAGAAGTGCTCCCCAAAGTCGCCGCAACTCTCCCGATAAGTCCGGATTCTCTGCACAAACTGTCTCAACATCGATAATCTCACCCTGGCAAACTGCATCCGCAACGTCGGATAGGATCACTGCGAGCCGTTCTTCCTGATCCGGTGTCATCGCGTCGCTGGTCACAGCGAATTCTCTGTTGGAGCTTCGATGTGGTTTTCAGCCAGCAGCTGCCTGAGACGCCGCAGCGCTCTGAGATAACGCATGCTGGCAGCAGGCGGATTCAGTTTCAGAACTTCGGCAATTTCGAGATTGGAGAGATGTTCATAATGCCGCATCAGAATGATTTCCCGATCTTGCTCATTCAACAGCTCAATGACTGCCTCGACCTTACCTGCGATTTCTCGTTGGGTCGCGGCAGCGGCAGGAGTCAACGCTGGGTCACGCAGTTGTACGGCTAGTTCCATGGTTGATTGATCTGAGCCAGCAGGCACCGCAATCGGTTGCTCACGGTCCATGTTTCGCTTCGCGCTGACACGGTGTCGGCGGTATGTGTCGATAATTCGATCCCAGGCAATCTGTCGAATCCAGAGATGAAACGCCATCACTGGATCGTTAAGATACTTTTCCAGCCGACCGCTCGCCTCCACCATCACATCCTGGACGACGTCACTGACATCCACTCGCTGTTGAACTTTGCGATCCAGTCGCATCTCAACCAAGCGACGCACGGATCGCCGATGTTTTTCGAGAAGCTTATTGACCGCATCAGAATCACCGGCCCGTGCTCCATCAAGCAGGGTTTCGGTTTGATCATCGATTGGCCAGATTGACTTTGCCATTGGGTCCACCGCGGAAGAAGGAGGGGTGGGAAACACCCCAGTACCTCTATGGTAGCCCGATGGGAACAGCCATGAGTTTCACGTACGCGGATCATTGGAAATATCGATATTTCACCGATGTTCACGACATGTCAGCGATTTTTTTCCTCGCAAGCAGCAGGTGAACCAAGTCAGGCGGTTGGGAGCAAAAATCGGATAATTAGGCCGTGGTTGCCGCTGCTGAGTGTCTCATTCATGATTGTCGGTCGAGTGGATAAGATGACCTTTTGCCGGAAGCCTAGCCTTCACGCTGACTTTATCGCTAGCGCGGGGAAGATGCGTCGAGCCAACGCCCCACTGATCCGTGCAAACGCCGATCACGGGATTTTGTGCTCGGCGGTTTTGATAGGTAATCTTGAAGCCAACGGTATCAATTGGCCGTGCCAATACCGTTTGGAGTTGCCCAGAAACCACCGCGTTGGTGATCGAAGTCAAGCTTGCTACCGCGAAACTGATCGTCAAAACCGTTTTCAGCAGACCAAACCTCATGCCCTGAAACCAAGGTGCAGACAGGCCATCCGGTCAAAGACTGGCCGTGCCATGGGCTCCAGCGACTCTTGGTGATTTGTTCTTCATCAAGAATCGTCTTTTGCTTTTCAAGGTCCACAAGCACCATGTCTGCATCGTAACCCTGTTCGATCCGCCCTTTGCCAACAATGCCCCAGATTCTGGCGGGTGCATCACACATCCACGAAGCAATCTGCGGTAGTGAGCATTCACCCGCGACGGCTCGGTTTAACATCAACGCCAGACTGTTTTCCACGGCGGGTAAACCAGAGGGGCTTTGGGGATACGGTTGCGATTTTTCCTCAAGTGTGTGCGGCGCGTGATCGGTAGCGATGACTTGGATCGTTCCATCAAGTAATGCATTCCACAAACCATCATTGTCGGCCTTCGTCTTGATCGAAGGATTCATCTGGATTCGTGATCCAAGACGCGGGTAGTCATCGATGTTAAAGAAAATGTGGTGCAGGCAGATTTCAGCAGTCAGGTAGGGGGAATGTTCCGTGAGGAATTGCAGTTCGGCCGCGGTGGATACATGCAGGACATGGAATCGGTGTTTGTGTCTTCGAGCTAAATCGGTTGCTCGTTTCGTCGCAATCATGGCAGCTTTTTCATCACGAATTCGAGAGTGGTCCGTGATGTCAGTTGTGCCAGCAAGTCGATCAGCATTTTGGCGAACGGTAGTTTCATCTTCGCAGTGTGCGCAGATGGGCAGTGTCGTCTCCGCGAATATTTGTTCCAGTGCAGATTGTTCATCTACAAGAAGGTTGCCCGTGCTGCTGCCAATGAAAATCTTGATCCCCGGTACGTTTGTCGCCTTTGATAATTCTGCGACGTTGTCTGGTGTGGCACCGATATAGAATCCATAGTTGACTCGTGATTTGCCGGCAGCAATTTTTTCTTTCGCCTGTACGCCCGCCAGTGTTATTGCTGGTGGTTTGGTGTTGGGCATCTCAAGAAATGCTGTAACGCCGCCTGCAGCACAAGCCCGCGACGCTGACTCAAGGTCTTCTTTGTGTGTCAGGCCGGGATCGCGAAAGTGCACCTGGTCATCGATTACGCCAGGCATCAGATGCAAACCAGTGCAGTCAACTACCTTGTCAGCCTGTGTTGTACCGCCGGCATCAACATCAAGAATGATTCCATTCTCAATGAGGACAGATCCTGTGCGGACCTCTTGGGGTAGAACAACATTGGCATTGCGAAGCAAAGTGCGTTTAGCAGCGTCAGACATCGATCTTTCTCTTACTGGAGGAGTGTCAGTAGCAAGAGAATAACCAAACAACTCGGAATCGCGAACCCAGCAGAAAGGGGTTCGCTACGCAATTCACTTTCCCCGACCCATCGCACGGCGAAATGCATCAAAAGCATCGCGGTAGGCAGCTGGGGGAGGTTGCCGATTGCCGGAGTCTCGAATGCCCTTGAGTGAATCTGCTGATTCACGGACTTGGTCAGTTGCGTTGCCTGGTGTGCGAAGCCCTAGGCTCTTCAACGCATCTTCAATGTCCTGGTTTTCGCCGGTGGTCGGATTGTTTTTCATCTTGCGAACTTCTTGCCAACGATCTGCGAATCTCGCCAAGTCTTCCTCGTTCCAGTTCAGCTGGTCGAGGAGATCCTGGTCGGGCGTGTCGCGATTTTCCTCAAGGTAATCAAGCACCTGTCTCTTATACACATCTCCGAGCCCACGAGACCGAGGCTGAT
>CAJXTM010000458.1 GCA_913061385.1 uncultured Rhodopirellula sp.
CGTCGGCAGCGTCAGATGTGTATAAGAGACAGGCCCTCGCCCCGCACCCATCATTGCATCCAACAAACTGCATCTGTAAAGCAACTTATGTCCGAAAACATTCGCAATTTCTGTATCATCGCACATATCGATCATGGCAAGAGCACGCTAGCCGACCGGTTGCTGGAGCAAACAGGCACAGTAACTCGTAGGGAAATGAAAGAGCAATTACTTGATGACCTAGAACTTGAACGACAGCGGGGGATTACGATCAAAGCACGCGCGGTCGCCATGCAGTTTGAACGGAACGGAAAATCCTACGAGCTGAACTTGATCGACACACCGGGTCATGTTGACTTTCAATACGAAGTGTCCCGCGCACTGGCATGTTGCGAAGGAGCGTTATTGTTGGTGGATGCCTTTCAAGGCGTTGAAGCGCAAACCATGGCCAACGCCTATGCCGCGATGGACCACGAACTGGAAATCATCCCCGTCATCAACAAGATTGACCTGACGCACGCACGCCCGGACGAAGTCGCTGAAGAGATGATGAACTCACTTGGCACCGACCCGGACGAATGTGTCCGGGTCAGCGCTAAAACCGGCGAAGGAGTGGATGCTCTGCTGGACGCGATCATCGAACATATCTCACCCCCAAGCGGTGATGCCGATGCCGTTCTGCAAGCAATGGTATTCGACTCGAACTACGACGATTACCGGGGTGCCATTACCTACGTACGGATCATGCAGGGAACCGTCAAGAAAGGGCAAAAAATTCAATTCTTGCGTGCGGGAACCCAGCATGAAGTTGTCGAACTGGGTCGGTTTGCCCCCCATCGGGAGGCCTGCGATTCTCTAAAAGCAGGACAGGTCGGTTACTTGATCTGCAATATAAAGAGTCTGGGAGATGTCCACATTGGTGACACAGTGAGCACCGGAGGCAAAAATCCGGCAGATCCGCTTCCAGGTTACGCCCGGCCCAAGCGGATGGTTTACTGCGGATTGTTTCCCAGTGATGGTCAGGACTTTAGTGAGTTACGCGATGCCTTGGAACGACTTGCAGTCAACGATCCGAGCTTTGAATTTGAACCCGAGACCAGTGACGCACTGGGGTTCGGCTTCCGGTGTGGATTCCTCGGACTGCTGCACATGGAGATCATCCAACAGCGTCTGGAAAACGAAGCTGACATCGATCTGGTTCAGACTGCTCCTAACGTGACTTATGAGATTGTCAACAAACGGGGCGAAACCATCAGCATTCACAAGCCTCAGGACGTACCCGATCCGGGCGACGTAGAAGAGTTTCGTCAGCCAATCGTTCGCTGCAACGTGATCGTGCCCACCGATTTCATCGGTGCTGTCATGAAGCTGTGCCAGGAACGCCGTGGCATTCAGCAGTCACAGGAATACCTGGGTGCTCAGAGAGCCATGATTACCTATGACATTCCGCTGGCGGAAGTCGTTTACGATCTGCATGACAAAATCAAAAGCTGCACCCGCGGTTACGGAACACTCGACTACGAAATGGTCGGCTATGAACCAGCCGACCTATGCCGACTGGACATCATGGTCAATGGCAAACGTGTCGATGCCCTGAGCGTGGTTTGCAACCGGGCAGATGCCGACCGACGCGGGAGAGCTGTAGCCAAGAAGCTGAAAGCTGAAATCGAACGACACATGTTCGAAGTCGCTGTGCAGGCTGCCATCGGCAGTCGTGTGATCGCCCGCGAAACCGTTCCTGCGATGCGTAAAAATGTGACTGCCAAGTGTTACGGTGGTGACATCACTCGAAAACGTAAACTCTTGCAAAAGCAAAAAGAGGGCAAGAAACGAATGAAGGCGATTGGCAATGTTGAGATTAGCCAAAAAGCGTTCATGGCCGTGCTAAGTGACAACGAGCAGGGCTGATAGCTCGCCCCGGATCCTGACTGCATCAGGTCACATCCCTCTCGGTGAGTGGGTTGATCTGTTCGCGGTAGGATGCCTGACGGGGAAGCGGTGCATTGTGATCCGAAGCTCAGAGCGCCGCCATCTCTTCTATCCAAGGCGATGTGTCAGTTGGCTGGCCTTGCAGCTGACTGGCCTGAAACATCAGACCATGGACGATCACCCTACAGACGTAGAGTCCAAATAGATCTGGAGCCTCGCCACATGCTGCGAATGTCCCCACTGCGGCTCTAAGCCTCTCTCGGCAAGGGTCGACATGGCTCCCTTGGCCGCCGTTAGAGTGTGATTCGCGAGCAACGCAAAAAGCTTGTTGCGTTGATGCTGGCAATGACCGGTACAGGCCTTTATCCTCAGGCCAACCCAGGCAGCGCTGTGCTGCGAGTTGTTTTTCTGCTCGCTTTTGTGTCATTGATTGGTGCTCACTTCGTGTGAGCAAGGCGGCCAAACAAGACGCGAAACGACCCTCCTTTCGTAGGGTCGCTTTCTCCATTAGCGCGCAGATGAGATTTATTTCCCCTCAGGAGAGAGTTGTGACTCGTTTTAATCGCCTAATTTCTAATGGGGTAGCGGTATGCCTACTGCTTACCCTGACCTTGGCCACTCAGGCTCAGGACACCAGCCCCGACACACCGGCAGCTACTGCTGCGTCCTCGGCTAATGCCGAAGAAGCCCCGCCTGCGGTGGAGGCAATTTCCAACACGGCATCCCCCGCTGAAGCCGATGCCCCGCCGAGTGCCTACTCATCGGAAGACTACATCGCCTCTGACGGATACGCCGCGTTTACTGTCAACAATCTCTGGATCTGCATTTCAGCCGCCCTAGTGTTCATCATGCACTTGGGATTCACGACTTTGGAAAGTGGTTTGACTCAGAAAAAGAATGCGGTCAACATCATTTTCAAGAATGTGTGGATCGTGTGCACTGGCGTGTTGCTTTATGCAATGTGGGGATTCAATGCGATGTATCCTGGCACCTATTTACCCGACGACTTGGCCAACTCGGATTGGAATGGCTACTTCGCCATGGGCAGTTGGTTTGGCCAATCATTGAACGACACCGCGATGACGACGGCGGAATACAATGCTGGTTACACATGGTGGGGTGACTTCATTTTCCAAGCCATGTTCGCAGCGACAGGTGCCACGATCGTGTCGGGAGCCGTTGCCGAACGCGTCAAACTGCCAACATTCATGCTGTTCGCAATGCTGCTGGTAGGTTTTGCTTACCCGGTAACAGGCAGTTGGAAGTGGGGCGGTGGCTGGCTTAACGAAATGGGCTTCTACGACTTCGCTGGCTCAAGTGTTGTGCACGCGTTTGGTGGTTTTGCTGCTTTGGCGTGTGTCTTACTGCTCGGGCCCCGTCTGGGAAAGTATACACCTGATGGCATCAAACCCATTGTCGGCCACAGCATGCCATTGGCTGCAATTGGCGTTTTCCTGTTGTGGTTTGGCTGGTTCGGATTCAACGGCGGTTCGGTCTTGTCAGCTGATCCAAAAGCAGTTTCGTTTGTCTTTGTGACGACCAGCTTGGCAGCGTGTGCGGGAGCGGTGACTTCGATTATCGCGTCTTGGCTATTGCTAAAAAAACCTGATGTATCGATGGCCCTCAACGGTATCCTCGCAGGTCTAGTTGGAATCACCGCAGGTGCTGATACGGTTACCGAGTTCAGCTCGATTTTAATCGGCGGCATCTCTGGTTTGATCGTGGTAGTTGCGATTCTCGCCTTTGACAAAATTCGCATAGACGATCCGGTAGGAGCCATTTCGGTGCACGGTATTTGCGGCATTTGGGGCACAATCGCCGTCGGCATTTTCTCTTTCAACCCCGAGCATAAGATTTGGATTCAAGCGGTGGGCACCTTCTCGATCGGAGCTTTTGCCTTCCTCTTTTCATTCGCTCTCTTTCTGATCCTGAAAGTAACGATTGGTATCCGGGTCACTCCGGAAGAAGAAGAGCAGGGTCTCGACCTTTCCGAGCATGGTGCTCACGCCTACAAGCTCGATTGATCGGGGTGAATCTCTTTGAGTTTCCAAGAACACTGGATTTAACGAACGTCCGCGTTCCAAGGGGATCGCGGATGTTTTTCGTTAATGACGTTGGCCCGAGCTGGGCAATGCATTTTCCCACATTCCCTGCGTAAATTCAGGGACTGAAGATACCGTCAAGCAGAGCGTCGATGCGGCACCTGACGCAAGATGGAAGGCGTGGCATCTAGGAAGCTGAGGCCTTGGGGTTTATCCTATGGTCGGCTGGTAACAGCCCCTACCAACGGGTTTTATTCACCCGCTCCAGATCACGATTGCTGTGTTCCATATTTACAGGCAGGAACCATAGGCGGCAGCAATCGACGGGAAGCACTTTGTGCGAGGAGCCGGGACTCATTCCTATGCGCTTCAAAAACAAAGGTGGTAACTGTGTGTGGCTCGAAACGTCTATGGTTTTTTCTAGGGGCACTCGCCCTGACAACTGTGTGTCTGCCCGAAACGCTGCTCTGGGCTCAAGAATCAGGCACCTCTCAATCCGATGCGATTATCGATAGCGTCGGAGGCACGGTCTCCTCGAGTAACAACAACACCGAGGAGATGAAAAAGGAGCTTTCCAAGACAGCGGCCGCCGTCAAAGCCGATGGGCTGACGGAGGGCAGCCTGACCGATAGTGAAATCGCGAACAGCTCCTACGCAGCCCACAACGCGTGGATGCTTGTCTGCTGTCTGTCTCTTATACACATCTCCGAGCCCACGAGACCGAGGCTGATCTCGT
>CAJXTM010000459.1 GCA_913061385.1 uncultured Rhodopirellula sp.
AGATCAGCCTCGGTCTCGTGGGCTCGGAGATGTGTATAAGAGACAGGTTTTCAAGCATGGCGTTCCGAATGGCCATAGCATCATTCGGGTTGCCATCGTATCCCGGCGGAGGATTCAAGGGCCCGTGGACGGCATTGAATGCCACGTACATGAAAAACGGCTCTTTTTTTCCACTCCGTGACTTGAGAATACGCGTGGCCTCTGCTGCGATCAGATCGGTGGCGTATCCATCCTCGTGAATCGGTTGTTGATTACGGTGCCAGTCGTAAACCGCAAAACGAGCAGGAGCATTATGGACGATTGTTTTGGTGTAGTAGTCGATACCCCAAGCATAATGGCCGTATTGGTGGTCGAATCCCTGACCCATGGGAAGGTGTTCGGGAAGCCATTCTCCTAGATGCCACTTGCCAATGAGGGATGTGAAGTAGCCCGTCTCATCAAGGGCCTCCGCGATCGTTCGTTCGTCTGTATCAAGCGCATGAATGCGTCGTGTCGGTTCACCTCTCTCGTTGTGAGCCAGTTTTAGACCCAGTTTGGCAAGATAGCTTGGTTTTCCGAAATCTTCTGATCGCCAATCACTCCATGTTCGGAATGCATATCGTCCGGTGAGAAAAGCTGCGCGTGTCGGTGCACAAACGCTGTGTGTATAAAATTCGTTCAGACGCATTCCTTCACTGGCAAGCTGATCAATATTCGGGGTCAGAGCAGGGTCGCCACCATTAAAACCCGGCTGGTTCCAGCCCATGTCGTCCGCGAGAATGAAAACGATGTTGGGACGATCCGCAGCCTGCATTTGCGTCTGGATCAGACTGATTGTCAGCAAGAAAAGGTAGCTGCATAGCAGAGTCGATTGATGTTTCATCTTGGTTGTGGTGTCGTGGTTGTGGTGTCGTGGTCACTTTTGCCTGTCGTGCATTAAATCGATTCAGATTGCTCAAGGAAGAGGGTTTGTGTGCCTTTCTCTTGTATCGTGGTTCAGTGTCTTCTCGCATCTTGGAAACGCGTTAAATGCAGAAACAATTTGATGTCCTGTGCATCGAATTGTTTTTTGCGAATTGCAGTCAGCTTAGCGGATTTGGATGGGAGTCGCGCGGATTGCCCTTGCTTCTAATCATTCGAGTAGCGGTTGTTATGGTTTCGTCGACGGTTCATGTTTGAAGAGTGCCAATTATTTAAGGTTAGTTGTGAGACTTTGTGGAACCATTCAAGGTAAAAACACTTTGCAATGTCTTGTACAGGTGCTAGTTCTAGCTGGATTCTGATTCGCATCGGGTGAGAATTTCACTTTGCAGAGAATTTGTGAATGCTTGGAGGTGGGGTGTGCCAAAAGTAATCTACTTTCTTGGGTGCACTTGCCTGGCATGACTCTCCGCTTTTGTAACTTCACGCCAAGGTACTCCAGTGAGATCAACGTGCAGCATGAATGCTACAGAGATGCAACAAGTCGGGAAGATTCAAGCAGTCGCTACAGCTGAATCGGAAATGGAACGGGAGAGCCATTTTTGAAGAAGTGTAACGCATCCTTGGATCAGCACCGGGCTGGCTATTTTGAATGGATTTCGTTGGTTGCTTCAATTTCCTTCTGGGTAGCAATGCTGGTTTGTGCTCCAGCACGCGATGCTGCGATCGCCCCTGCCGCATTCGCGTATCTGACGGCATTGAGTAAATTGTTCGTCTGCGACCAACGGACAGCCAATGCTCCTGCAAATGCATCGCCTGCTGCGGTTGTGTCGATGGCATCAACGGGGATAGCGGGAATAAGCGTTGTGGTATCGCCTTGACGCAAAATCGCACCTTCAGACCCCATCGTGATCACAACATTCTTCGCACCGAGATCCTGTAGTTGCTTCGCCGCGGCCTTGGCCTCCTTTGCATTTGTGACCGGCATTTGTGTTAGGTCAGACGCTTCGGTTTCGTTGGGGCAGATCAGGTCGACTTGAAGTAAAGAAGGAACTATTTCAGAGGGGGCAGGCGCAGGGTCAAGAATCACACGCACACCATAACGCCGAGCAAGGCGGATACCTTCCAAGACAGATTCGATGGGGGTTTCCAACTGAATCATAAGGCAGTCGGATCCTTTGAGCAGTGTTTCGGCCGCCTGTACACTGCTTTTGGAAAGTTTTGAGTTGGCACCCGGTACTACCATGATCGAGTTTTGTCCGCTCAGGTCGACTGCGATGATAGCCAGCCCGCTTGCTACTCCGTCGTGTTGTGTCGTTGAGTCGCAGTTGACTCCGTGCATTCGTAGATTGTTAATCAAGCGGGTCGCAAACGCATCGTCACCCACAGCACCAAGCATGGAAACCTCGCCACCTGACAATGCTGCTGCAACAGCTTGGTTGGCTCCCTTTCCACCACAAAATTCACTTGATGATTGGGCCAGTAGGGTTTGCCCCGCAAGAGGAAGCTCTGTGCAGCGAACTACTAGATCCATATTGATGGAACCAAGCACTGTGATGCGTGGTGCGTGTGGCCCGTTCAGCGTCTTGGCATTCACTGTTGTGCGTTTGTTAAAGGATTGAATCGTATTGTAGGAAGCTCACCATTCTGGTTCTTGAGGGCAGCGTCGGGCGGGGTAATCGGTTGTGACATTTGGAAAATATTCTGCGCTGCCTCTGTGTTTTTTTTTCTGCCCGAAGGTGGTAGAGCAAGTCGGTGCGATTTGCGGCGATTGATGGTGGTGCAGCTCAAAGATTTGTGCCCTGGGCTATTTTGACAGTGGGGAGAGGGCGGCTACAAATCTTCCATTCCTGTTTCCTCTCTCATTCGCAAGCGTTCTCGATCGACCTTGCCGGCCCCCTTTCGAGGCATCTCGTCAATGTACTTTATGCGGTGTGGCACCATGTAATTGGCTAGATGCTCATTCGCGAATTTGATCAGGGTTTCTTCAGTGGCCTGTTCTGTGTTGGCTTGTGTGGTGACGCAGGCATGGACCTGTTCAATCCCGTCAATCTCCGTCACTCCGTATACGCATGCTTCTCCTACGGATGGATGGCTGAGCAATATCGATTCAACTTCCATGGGTGAAACATTGCTCCCGCCGCAAACGATGATATCTTTTTTGCGACCCATGAACCATAGATAGCCATCTTGATCGAATCGGCCCAGGTCACCGGTGCGTACCCATCCGTTGTGCAGGGTTTTTCGGGTCAAGGCGGTGTCGTTCCAGTAGCCTTCCATCATCAGTGGACTGCTGACGACAATTTCACCAATCTGCCCCGCCGGGGCATCGTTACCATCAGGTGTAACGATGCAAACCTGGGCGCCGTACATGGGCAAGCCTATCGAACCGGGCTTCTTGCGCCCAAAGGGAGGGTTCAATGCATAAGCGCCGACTTCGGATGATCCGCATTGTTCTGTCAATGGAACACCAGTGATTTCCTGAAACGCCTCGTGCAGTTTGTTTGGTACCCGATCACCACCGGCCAAGCAGATGCGCAAAGCAGAGAAATCACATTCTCGGATTTTTTCATGTGACAGTAATTTTGATAGCGCACCGGGAAGCAAGGCCAGGAAGGTTTTTCTGGGGCTTTGCTGCAATGCGGACACATAAATGTCGACGTCGAATTGTTCAATCAGTGAGACGCAGCCACCAGCGTGTAGGACCGGCAAAAGCTGACAGCGAAGTGCCATCGGTCGAGTGATCGGGGCTGCAATGAGTGCGACGTCATCCTGATTAATGGCGACGTGAGCAAGGTATTTTTTAATTCCAGCGATCATGGCAGAACGAGTCAGTGTCACTCCCTTAGGGCGAGCTGTCGTTCCTGAGGTGTAAATCATGACCGATAGGTCGTCGGGCTCGAAACTCTGTTCAGCAAACGTGCCCGATGCACCCTCTAGTATTTTGTCGAATGTCAGGTACTCATGGTCAGCTGTACTTTTGACGGTCACGACGTTTTGAATGCCTGCCAGGACGCCCTCCTCTGCCAGGTCTTCAATACGATCATGGTGAACGATCAGAGTCTCTGCACCACTGTGATTAAGGGCATAACGAATTTGTGCCGCGTGATGCCGGTAATCCAACGGGACGATGACGAAATTTGCTTTGAAGCATGCTAGGTAAGCGTGAATTGTTTCTGGGCAATTGGGCAGTAGAACCGCCACGCGATCAATTTGCCCCACACCCAGTTTTTGCAAGCCATTGGCAAGTCGAGTTGAGTCATCATCCAATTCTTGAGCTGACCATCGATTGCCGTGAAATTCAAGGACGATACGGCTTGGATCGTTTGCCAAGGTGGGCGCAAGAAGTTGATGGAGCATACGCAGGACAAGTCCTCGGAAAAGGGGGCCAAGTGGATGTGGCTATTGCGGCCGCCGATTTCTGCAGCCTTTATGCAAGTGCGAGCGATGCCTAAAACAAGCGGCAGGCAAAGCGAAGACGATACCGCAAGCTTCCAAACAAGTAAACAATGAGTTGGGTTTGGGTGGAATCGACCGTGATCTGGAAAATTGGTAGGTCTTCGCTTGACGATGACCGGATTCAGCTCTCGCTGCAACAAAGTGCTGCTGAGTTGTCTTGCCAGTAGAGGTTTGTTCTTCCGCTGAGAGAGTGGAAACACAGGATTCCACCGGTCCGATCATTCTAGCTCGGCCTGATTTTGTGGATCGGCTAGGGCTTATCGATACTCCGCTAAGGCTGTCTCTTATACACATCTGACGCTGCCGACGACTCCTTACGTGTAGA
>CAJXTM010000460.1 GCA_913061385.1 uncultured Rhodopirellula sp.
ACGAGATCAGCCTCGGTCTCGTGGGCTCGGAGATGTGTATAAGAGACAGACGTGACGCCGGGCATCCCAGCATCCAGTTGCCCAGATGACAAACCCTCATAAACACTCTCTGCATGATCCAGCATATCAGGCAGCACCTCAGCGACTCGCAACTGCGTCAGGCCCCAAGCCGCGGCGACCTTGACATCACCACGAGGATTGCCCAACAACTCAACCATCCTCTCCGCGGAAGGCTCGTAATCCAAACGCCCGAACACCACACAAGCTTGTTCGCAACCCCTCCAATTATCTCCCGAAATCACTTTGTCAACTTCAGCCAATACCTCAGGCTTCAGTTCGTCGGACTCCGCAAAACCGACAAGCGACGCAGCCACAAAGCTCCGCAAATCAGGATTCACATCGTTTAGCAAACCGGCGAGCGTTGGAATGTCCTCTAGCTTCCTACCATCTGCAAGCGTTTTGGCACACCAATGCCGGACGTTCACATCACGACTCGAAATCAGTTCTTCGACGTAAGGCTCAATCAGCCTAAAGTCGATTCGATACAGATGGGCAAGAGCCTGTGATTGCACAACACTGTTTTGGTTACCTACGAGTGATTCAAGCAGTGAAACCGCTTCCTGCGAATCGTTTTGTTCAATCACTGCCAGCCCCAAAAACGCATCCAAAATCTGAAAACTCGAGCCAGTCACCAACTTCTTTCCCAGCTCTACTTGAGATGTGGGATCAACGACTCCGAGTGTTTTTGCGGCAGCCAATCTTAATTGTCGAAGAGCGCTCGCGTTTAGCACCAGCGACTGAAGCGCGTCATTCGCCTGCGTAGATTTAATCGCAGCCAAGCCCTCAACCGCGAGAACCATTTGACTTGAACTCGCCGCCTGCTCCTGCACCCGGTCAACCCAAGCATTTTCGAGCACTTTTGACTGCCACTTTGCCAATGCCGGTTCAGCAATCTCCGATAGCGACGCCCCTTTTGCCAGCACCAACTTTGCAAACAGCTCTTGCTGATCGCGAACGTCCAACACGATCAAAGTTTGCACCGCCGCTCGTAAAACATCCAAGTCCTGCTCTTCGTCTGAGGCAAGCTTCACGAGCTCCTTAACGGCAACATCGAGACCCGTCAGGTTTTCGGCAAATGCCATCGCCATCGTATCGATAATGAGTCTTTGCAATTCCGGCTCTTGCCGCTTCAGTGCTCGCATCCAGAGTTCAACGAGCCCCTCAGGAAACTTGATCGCCTGCTGCTTCATCAATGAAAGCCGGGGGCGATCGAGGATCAACAGTTCGTATTCATCAAAACGTCCAGGAACCTCGTCACCGGGACCTTCAGCGTTTGCGATCGGAGCGTAGCCCCAGACAACAACGAAAAGCACAACATAAAGAATGTTCGATCGAATCATTTTCAAACCGCACGCGAAAGTCGCCAAACTTGCACGCCAAGAACGAGAAACATCAAAGAAGAGAGAATGCCAGCAATCCACCAAGAAAGCGGCAACAACTCGTACGACTCAAATCCGGGCGCCTCAATCACACTGAGCGCAGCCCCCACGGGAGTCGTCAACAAAGCTGTCTGCACGGTCCCAAACCCAAATGGGGCATCTCTTCCCAACCACACCAGCAGCGGAAACAGGAAAACAGCAATCACAACCACATAAGTGATCGAGGTCGAAACTGCTGTCGACTTGAACAAACAGCCAACCGCCGCACTGATTGCCAGTGCATAGACTGACGTCCACAACAGGCAAACCAACACCTGTTGCACCTGCAACGTCAACTCCGGTGCGATTAACACCATCATGACATAGCCAGGTAGTGTGGCCATCAACACAAGCATCAGCGTCCACGCAACACTCATGAGCTTTCCGACCACCAGACGCAAAGAGGAAATGGGGGTCATTCGTAAAAGCTCCCAACCACCACTATCGCGTTCGCCACTGATCAATCCGGAGCCCAAGCTCGGTGCCAGAACAATCACCAGCAGTACCTGCAGCAAAACGAGCAGCGCCCCAATCGTTTCGACACCCCACGAAGTGATGCTGGTCGCAGCCATATACGTCAAAACCATCGAAGTGACCGCACAGACACAAACCAACCGCAGCAGCCATTGCGAACGACCAAACCGTCTGCACCGGAACTCTTTCACCATCACCGGATTCAGGTACCACGGAATCCCTCCCTTGCGTCTTTGTGGGTCAACCACGTACAGAAGACGCCGGTAGACCTGTGACCCAAAACTACGTTCATTGGTAATCAAACCCTTAGAACGTGACTGATCAAAAATCCTGTGATTCAACCTCAAGATCGTCCAGTAAGCAAGAACCGCTGCGCTCAACACTCCCAGGACAATGAACCCCGTAAACCCGGGTATCGATTTCAAACCAAATGAACCGACATCTCCCTGACCGACGATCTCCATGACTGCCGGAAGAGGAGAAAGACTCCGAATCCAGCTACCCGCGGTGGCGGCAAAATCTCCGCCTACGCCAGTTCCTCGAAAGAACGCGTCCGGCAAGAGTGTTAAAAAAAGCAAGCCGAAAACAGCAGT
Source organism: uncultured Rhodopirellula sp. (assembly GCA_913061385.1). Lineage (GTDB taxonomy): Bacteria > Planctomycetota > Planctomycetia > Pirellulales > Pirellulaceae > Rubripirellula. Next base: position 2,546 of record CAJXTM010000460.1, read on the forward strand.
ATACGTAATCCGAACGGCTGAATCACTTGACTGCACGTAGCTGCTAATCAACATACCCAGCGTTGTGTATTGCAACGCCAACAGACCGAGCACCAAGTACAGAGAGAGAAATTTATCGCCACCAATACCACCCATCGCGTAACACGCGGCCGATGCAGGCAAACTGCACAAAAGCACAAGCACGCTGAATAACAGAACACCTGAGATTTTACCGAGATAAATCGACAGAGCACTCATCGGAGAGTTCAAAAGCAGCGCTAGCGTTCCGCTATTCTTCTCATTCACCAGGGAGGTGGCCGGAAACGCGGGTACCAAAAACACAACCCCCGTCATCAATCCATAACCAAAGATACGAAACACCTGTAAAGACTGTAATCCTGACAGATCAACCGAGGCATCCGACGGCCAGCGCATGAGCACGGCCAACGAGAATACGAGCGTCAAACAAGCAAGCATCCCGAACGCCCGCGGCGATCTCAAAATGCCTATAAATTCACGGCGTATCACAGGGTTCATGATGCAGACACCTCTGCGGACTCGGGAGTACTGTCTGAATCGTTCTCTTCATTAGCAACATGCAAGAATGCATCCTCGAGATCCGTCGCCACCTCTCGGAATTGCGAAACCGGCTCTTTTTGGTGAACCAAATGTGCCAGCAACGGCGCAATTGCATCGTCAGACAAACTGGTATTGAAACGCACCATCTGCTCAGCTTCTGCACCGGTCGCTTTACCGACGCCCCCTTTTTCCTGATCAATGTGCCCGTCAAGCCAACTTTGCACCGACGCAGTGGCTGACCCAACACGACTGCGATCAAGAAGTTGTATTTCAAAAGTACGTCGCTGCTGAATGTCTTTCATGATGCTGTCGACGGTACCGAACGCTCTTAGCTTGCCCTTCGTGATCATTGCTACTACATCACATACGCGAGCAAGTTCCGGAAGGATATGGCTCGTCACAATGAGAGTCTTTCCCATATCGCTCAGCTTTAGCAGCAGGGTCCGCATGTCGATACGAGCCTGCGGATCCAAACCATTAGCCGGCTCATCTAAAATCAGCACTTCTGGATCATGCATCATCGTCCGAGCCAAAGCGACTCGCTGTTGCATCCCACGGCTCAAAGCATCGACAAACAGATCCTTCATGTAGGTAGCACCGGCAATCTCCAGCACCTCGTCGACACGCCTGAGGCGTGGCCTACGAGAGATACCATAAACAGCCCCGAAGAAATCCAGATACTCGTTAACCCGCATATTGTTGTATTTGCCGAAGTCATCCGGCATGTAACCCACAAGTTTTTTAATTTCCCGAGATTCCGCAAGGCAGTCAGCCCCTGCGATGGTCGCCCGTCCGGACGTCGGCTTGAGCAAACCCACCAGTATTTTAATGGTGGTAGTTTTCCCCGCTCCGTTAGGGCCGATAAACCCCATAATCTGGCCCTGTTCAACCTGCATGGACAATGCATCCAATGCGGTAAACTCGCCATACTGCTTGGTTAATTGGTCAATTTGAATGACCGCGTTACTATCGCTCACTTTGGTCTCCGTTTCCGATCCGCAATTTGTATGTGTGGTTCATTTCGCAACACCTTCTAAACTGACCTGCAGTGATTCGATTCCCCAAGTGTTCCGCACGGGTCCTGTTTGCACCACGCCTGCCTGGTCATCGTCTTGTTCCACCATCTGTTGCTCATCCGATTCAGAAACCGCAATGGTCAGCCGAAGCCCGCCCTCTTCATCAAGCACCAGTGCCTCGGGATCCACGATTGAGTATTGAACTGCCCCGATTGGACTCACAACCTCGTACAAAGTGCGAAATTCTCCATCCACGAAGCCTTGAATGGCTACTGTTCGCCCAGGTGCTTTGATGTTCAAGTCAATTGTCGCCTTTACCAGTTGGCATGGCATCACAGACTGGGGGACAGAACAGCGAATCCCCGCCTGCCCAGGCTTAATCAGATCATCAAGCCATTTGCCCGTTGTCACATTAAAAAAATTGGAACCAATCGTTCCTAACAATGCACCCTGTCGAACAAAAGTGGAAGGCACTTTAAACGGAGTTGCAACCGGAGTTTTTTCAAAACGCAACGGCATGGAAACGAGCGACCACCCCACCTG
>CAJXTM010000461.1 GCA_913061385.1 uncultured Rhodopirellula sp.
GTAAGGAGTCGTCGGCAGCGTCAGATGTGTATAAGAGACAGCTTCCTGCTCCGCGTCGGGCTGCTGGGATAAAACTGGTGATGCTATCCAGCTGGTCGAGATCGCCCAAACTAGCGTCGCAACGGGAAAAAAGGAGCGGACAAGCCAAGTCATGTGAAATGCGGGGGTGTGAGAACATGGGATCTGGGAGCAATACGCTCGCGATGGCATTTACGTTCGGTCGGATTCGCGACCTATAGTCTGATGGAAAAACTGCGCTGAGGGGATGGTGCTGAATTTCCCGCGTGGCCGCTATACTCTGGGCATGAACTTTCCGCGAAAAAAAACAACACGCCGCAGTAATGGTGGCCCCGCCAAGTCGTCCGGCGCATCGAAATCGAAACATTCTGGCGGCTCTAAGCCCGGGAAACCCACCAAGCTCCGGGTGATAGGAGGTGATATGCGTGGGCGGATCATCCACTATCACGGGGAAGAGTTCACGCGTCCGATGAAGGACAACATTCGAGAAAACCTGTTCAATATCCTCCTAAAGGCGGTGAAGGGGTCGATTTGTTTCGATCTCTTTGGCGGTACCGGGGCGATGGCATTTGAATCGCTCAGTCGCGGTGCTGCTTCAGCAATTTTGGTGGAACAGAACCGCCAAGCGGTGAAATTCATCAGGAAGACTGCTGACACGCTCGATCTCGAATCGAGGCTTCGTGTGGTGACGGGGGATACCTTTCGACTGGCCGGGAATCTGCTCGCCCCGCCGCGAGATGATACGCCTTGGATCGTTTTTCTTTGTCCTCCCTACATTCTCTGGGAGGAATCGCTCGAAGATCTGAACCGCATCATTCAGTTGACGCTCGATAACGCTCCGCCGGGCAGCGTGTTAGTCGCAGAGACTGAAAAGAAGTTTGATGCGACCAAGTTGCCCCAAGGCGAATGGGACTTTCGTGAGTACGGAGGCACTCGATTAGCCTTCATTGAGCCGGCGATGAAATGCGGACTGCGGATGTAATTAGGCTGTTTGCTCTCGGTAAAGTCACCATGAATTCAACTCGAGCCAAAGTGATTGACGATCTGTGTCCGTAAAAAGTTAAATCTGATTTTCTGGACGCCGCCCGTGATCACTTCTCCGCCAAATTCAGGATCGGCACAAGCCAATCCTTCACGAAACCTGTCGCATCAGCGTTTTTATGGTTCGATCCATTTAGGCTAAGCGATCCGCTTTCACGGTAAGGCACTTGAGTGAGTTTGGTGTCTTTGGGGCGCGGGCAATAAAATTTGGCAATCTTGAAAACGGGACTTCGTTCTGTGGGTCCGGATTCCGTCTGAGTTGCGTTTGGAGAACAAAACGTTGTGTCTGACTCGACATGATGGTTCCCTTCTAAGATCAATCTTCCTCAGGCACCGGGACCGGCAACGCTCAGATCCATTCAAACCATTTTTTTCTTCCGTATCTTTCCTGTTTTGCCTGCTTTTACTGTCTGGCATCCTCGGACTTGCTTTCGCTGCTTGCTATGCAGTATCAACAGTCGCTCGGGATTTCTTTCTGGCTCGGTACTCAGACGTTGTGATTCGTGATGTCACGTTTTTTCTTTGGCATGTTGACTGGTGCACTACTTCTCTACGTTGGCATGCACTTCCACTTCGTGAGAGGTGATGGTGGAGTCTTTTTGGTTCCAAAGACACAGAGCAGTCTTTCTGATATCTACGTGGACATTCGCGATTTCCGTCTCGATCATTGGAAGGCCCATAAACCGTTGGCTGAGGCGATCATGGCGAGTAACCAAAAACATCTTACAAACGAAACGCCTCCCTTGGCGTTTCGTGATTCGGTCGCGGGCATGGTTAGCGGTCTACTCAGCCGATAGTGGTTTGCATCTGGATAGAAAATGCAAGACGCGTAGCCGCATGCGAAATTTGAAAATTGTGCATCGGTGAGAACGCCAGGGGCATTTTCTCGTTGCAGCCTATTACTGCGGGCACTTGTTTTTGCGTCGTGAATCAGTACCGACCAACTTGCGTTTCATGGGAATTGTCTAAGCAGGTGCACGGTTTTCTCCGACGGTCATTAACGCTGTAACCGTCAATCACGTCATGAGCAGTATTGAAGTCATGATTAGCGCTGCATGCGTTACTGGTTCCTCATGCATGATCATTCTTTTCTGTAGCATTGCGCCATGGCTTGTGATGTGTCATCTGCGGAATTCAGTTTAGTCTCTTTGCCCCTAAGGCCGATTGACCCCTAGGTTGGGAACCTCCAAACAGCGTCTCTTTCCTCCCATTGCCTTTACCTGCCGTCGCCTCCACCTAACGTCGCTTTCGATAGCCGACATTTCCACTTGCTGGATTAGCGGTGGCAGCATAGGAATTCCGTACTCATGTCCATGTATCGTAACCGTTACTTTTTGGCAGGCATTCTGTTGATCCTGTTGGGAATTCAATTTCGAATGGTCGATTCGTTTGTGCTGAATGAGCACGCGACCCGAGCTCTCGCCCGCGTGTCCAAAACTGGCGCGGTGGCTGATACGTCCAGCATGAGTTCGATGATGCTGGGGATTCATCCCAACCCGACCAAGCGGGTAGAACCACCACGTTGGCTTGGGCTGGCTATGATTACCGTTGGCGCGATTGTTAGTTTCCATGCAGTCGCCATCCCTAAAACCTGACTTCTGAATTTGTGTCGTGTTTTTGTGCCTGCTGAAAACGTGTGGCAAGATCACCATTCACTGGAAATACGCCCTCTCTTCGTGTGTGATTGATCTGAAACAAAGCAGGAAGAGGTCCGCAACGGTTGGTTGTGGAACTATCGTTTGGAAGTCGAGGGCCTTCGGTACTGATGGTCGCTTGCTGTAAGCAGAATTTTCACCCGCGTCATCAGAGTCATGGAGTGAAACGTTTGTTGCATTGTTGTTGAATGAGATTTTGCGGCACCCGGATCACCCCTCCCACCGGATGCCGCTCGGATTGGTCGCGTGCAGAACTTACCCTCCCGTCTGCACGCGACTGATCCCACCCGCAAAGGCGATAAAAGGGTTTTGCGGATTCGGCTCTGGTTGAGTCTACGTCAGGAGAAATCTGACTGAACACGCAGATGCGGCTGTCGCTTCTGTTCACCGCATTACACCAATCTGATTGGTTATCAGTCATGGGTTCATTTCCACCTCACGAAAATCTCGAACACCAAACCGCTGCTGCGCGACGAATCACAGTTCGCTTGACCTCATCGGCAACTCGTGAGCTGGCTGGTTTTGTTCTGGTATCACTGGTGTGCTTTTTAGCAACGCCGCTTGAGCACTTGGTGGCTGCTGAGCCGCAAGCCCCAGGTGCTACCGCAACCGCATCACAGAGCGATGGGCGACTTTTGGGCTACACAAGGCTTAGGGAAGGAACTTGCATTCCTGAAACCCTAGGTACCGTGATCGCATTGGGGCCGCGGAGATGGGCGTTCGTTCCAGCCGCGTCCCCGTCTGTTGAGGTTGTTCAGTCGGTCACGCAACCCGAATCCGTGATTCAGCTAAATGGAAGGCTAACCCGTCGCGTCGACTCTGCAACGCGTTCCAAAAAAAAAACGGCCGTTCGCTACAAAGGAGGCGGCAACCGAGGAGGTTTGGCGGCTTCCGTCTTAAAGCAGGCAGCCAATGCGGGCTCAGATCAGAGCAGTGGCGAGCATCTTGTGTTGATTACGGAAAATCTGATGCTCCAGAGGATTGTTCAAGCGATTCAGGAAGATGAACTCGACAGCTCCTGGGAGCTTACAGGACGGGTGTCTGAGTACTTTGGGGAAAACCGTTTGACCATCTTGACGGCACAAAGAGCTCAAGCAAAACAGCTTACCCCCGCGAGCGTCCGTTGATTACAGCATCCGTTGATTACAGCATCTGTTGATTACAGCATCTGTTGATTACAGCATCTGGGGCTGTGATCGAAGCCGTGTTCTTAACGGTCACGTAGACTACGCGTAGTCGATTGAGAGAATTGCAGATTTCACTTAGCTGCGACGCCGTGCCACGTTGTCGCTTCAAGGCCGAAATGCTAGCTTATTGCCTCTGCGGGACGGGAAGCTGGCAAGGAAAATCAGCAAAACATATCTCGTCATGCTACTGTCCTACAACAGTCTCACTGGGCGGATTCATGAGTCAGGCAGAAGTTAGCAAAACTGGGTTCGGTGGCGAGTGCCGAGTGGTCTCGTTATCGCACGAAAGCCTCAATAAGACGGGGGCTGCGGCAAGATGCACGGGCATTCTGACTGAGCTTGGTGAGCAGGCTGGTGTTAGCTGCTCGGTACCGGCATTGCTCGTCGATATGACCGATATCGAGCGTATCACGAGCGAGGGCTTGAATGAACTCATTGCTCTCAACAGCGAAGCCCGGGGATTGGGCGTTTCGGTGCGGTTACTTGAGGTTTGCACAAGTGTTCGGGACGTATTCAAGTTGACGAGGCTCGAAAGAATGTTCGAGTTTGGAAGTCTTGAATCCAGTACTGAGAGCTGAATCCAGTACTGAGAGCTGTTTTGCTGCCAAACGCGGTGCCGTAACAATCCACTGCACGTTTTGCCTTGTGTGTCCAAGGTCGCCAGATCCGAACGCTGACCTTCTTAGGGTCGCCAACCCCGGTCATCGGGGTCAGCTAGAACCTGTCTCTTATACACATCTGACGCTGCC
>CAJXTM010000462.1 GCA_913061385.1 uncultured Rhodopirellula sp.
CAGCCTCGGTCTCGTGGGCTCGGAGATGTGTATAAGAGACAGCTCGGGGACTGTGCTGTGACGGCACAGACAAAATCAAGCTTGGCTCGCTGGCAAGCTGCTGCCACCACGCTGCTATCGACCCCGCCCGAAAAAGCAATCACGACCCGACGGTAGCCATGCAACCGAGAGATCAGAAGTTCGGCGTCTTGCTCAATCGATTGATTCACGGACGCACTTCACTGCAGCAGGAGAGGATGAAATCAGGGTGTTTGCACCCTCACGAAGAAGCCAGCATCCAGACTCCGGCCTCGCTCATCCTTCAATTGTGACCTGCCCGAGTCAATAATCAAACGGGACGACCCTTGAAACGGTTTGAGAAATGCAGTTTGCCGCAAAAATTCGAGCACTTGATGCTGTCCGATCTCAGGCGAATGCCCGGTCACCAGCAGCCGAAAGGAATCCTGCTCGAGCAACTGCAGGCAATCATTGAGCAATGGCCAGAGATCGCGTTCCAACCGCCAAGCCCTACCTTTGGGTGAATGCCCATACGCAGGCGGATCTAGCAGAATGGTCTGATACTTTCGCTGCCGCCGGATCTCCCTCGCCGCAAATTTGGCTGCATCGTCCACCAAGTAGCGGATGGGAGCATCACTCAACTCATTACATTTTGCAGCTTGTCGTGCCGCCTGAACATTGGGCTTGGCTGCATCGACGTGAGCCACTGAGTAGCCAGCCTGGGCCAATGCGATCGTGCTTGCTCCCGTGTAACCAAACAGATTGAGTGCTGCCCGTGCCTCACTGAGTTCGTTTACAGGAGTTGCTAACCAGCGCCAGTTCTCTTGCTGCTCTGGAAATAGCCCAATATGCCCATAAGGCGTGGGGCGAACCGGCATTTGAAAGGCACCACAGTCAATCAATAGTTCTGCAGGCCAAGGAAAACGCTGCTCCCACTCACGTTGGTGATTGTGATAAGCAGCCTTGGCATGGCTCCACCGAGATGGATCGCGCACGGGCTTATCCACAGCAGCAGGCGACGGACGCTCAATCATGTACCCTGACAATGACTCTAACTTGCGTCCCATGCCAAAGTCGATCAACTGGTAACGACAATCACCCAAACCCATACACCGTCATTTCAAATTCTTCTTGCTTCCGGCATCCGCAGCATTGGCAACCTTAGTTCCATTTTCGACCCCTGGAACTTCGGTGTCTACTTCGATTTCTAATTCGGTGTCTTCCTGCTTTGCCGACTTCGTTGCTGCCACACTGGCAATCTTTTTTTCGCTGGCATTTTCATCTTCACTAGCTGCAACTTGGGTTGTTGTAGCATTGGATTTCATTGGCGTGACCTCGTCCTCAGATTCGGGGGTAATTGCATCTGGTCCGCTCGCCCCTCCAACCTCTGAGTCTACGGCTGCTATTTGCTCATCGGCTTCATATCGTTTCAGCTTCCGATCGATTTCTTCTGAACTGATCCCAATCATATCGGGACTCATCCCACCGTCTTCGAAAATGGGCACACCTTTCTGGAATCGCATTTCGGCGGTGTAATCCACAGGAGGCCGTTCAAAGAATTTGACCGGTGAGCCTGTGGCACTTTTCTGCCCGAATTTGAGTCCACTACCCGCCAATTTTGTTTGCTCGCGGACCGTTCCACCCTGAAATGGTCCTATGCCCATTACCCAAGTATCTGTCGCAGTGGCCAGAGAACTATCAACACCGGATTGCCAGATGGGCGTCCTCGTCTCACGATCATAGGCAAACGCAGCAACTTTCACCGCTGCCTCTCGGGCCTCACGGCGGGCGAATGCAAGTTCGCCGGTTCTTGGAATCGCTGGCGCCCCCGGAATCAGAGCCGCTGCACTTGCCAAGACATTAGTCTCGGGAACACCAAAGGTCACCCGATGATCATCTTGCCCCAAGGTGCCAATTCGTGCCTCGATCACGATTTCTGCTTCGACGTTGGCGTCCTGAATCAGGCATCCAGCCGCCACGATTTGCTGCCGCAATGCACTGGTCACATACTCAGCGTTGACAAACCCTTCACCCTTTACATGTCGCAGGTAACTGGTATCCAGATAAACTTTGCTGCCACTCAGAGGGCGAAAATCAATTCGACCGATGCAGCGATCAACCGCGTCACTCATGACCAATTGTTCTGTCGCCGTGTAACTACGTGTTGTTCCGCAGCCGCTCGCCAGCACAATCAGGGCTAGAGAAAACGGCAGCAAACAGCTTCGGTAGAGAACGGGACAGCAGTGCATAAACTCGGGAGCCGGCTCAAATAAAACGGTGGGGCAAAGTCGGAAAAACCAACCGACACCGTTCGCGTATCATTTTTTGAGAACTGAACGCAACCCCGAATGAATCTTACCGGCAGCCTGTTGAATGCTGAAACCCCCCCAAGGTGCATCTCCGAATGCATGCGAATCGAGGCAAATACCACGAACCGAACCGACCTGGCAAAAACATTGCAAGCAAAGCCCCAGGCCGCACTCGACGGCAGCCGACGCGGATTGCCACAGGCGGAACCCTTGCCAGTGAAACGGGCTGGAACGTGAAGAACCTAGCCAGTGACGCCCGCTAGTTCATGCTCATTTCGTTCCCGATGACACTACTGGCAACGACACAGTTTCCGGCAATGGCGGTTTCAGTAGCATTCGTTTCAACAGTGTCTCCATCGACGACACCTGCCGTTGGCGTGGCCGTCTCGGCCCTTGTTGTGCGCCGGCGACGGCGTTTGGGTGTCTTATTGATCCACTCTTTGGTGAGTGTTTCAAAGACTTCCGGGGATTCATAACGGACGATGTTCTTGCCTTCCGGGATCGGCCCGATCAGTCCGCGAAAGACGGGCATGCCGCGAATCGCAAGATCGGTACTGCAGTCGTCGGTGCCTACTTGTAGGTGCGTTTCCAGAATCGGATCGCAAGTTGGGTAATCTCGAATCAATAAAGATCCGTCACTGCCGCGTGTGACAATGCGAAAGGTGTCTTTGTTAGCCATAAGTGCCTCGGGAGGAGTCAGCATGGATGGGTTTGGAGGATCCGACGCAAACCATGGCACAGCCTTTTTGGCACGAGAGTACCGAGCGGAGACGCAGTTTCAGCACAGCGGTCGCCGAGGGAGGGGCAACGGTTGTGGGTTAGTTCAGGACTGAATCACGTCGACGCTCGGACTCTCGCAACCATCCCCAATTTAGGAGAAGTGACTGGTTGAGAGCCAATTGAATAAGATTCTTGGTCGGATAACAAACACATCGTCGTGGCACGCGGTTCCATGCGAATAAACTTTAAGAGCGCCATACACGGTGATTGATAGTCGAAATAGCTACATTGCGAACTTCCTATCGTGGACGGCCTCGACCGACACTACAGTCTCATGACGCACAAACATGCGTGGCCCCAACACTCGGATAACCCGAACGGACTTGGTCTACTCTGCATGAAATATCGCTTCAAGCTGCCTGCCACGAGTCCTATCCAACTTCGATTTCTCTAACTGACACACCACGACAAATTGCGAACCGCAAGTGCCATAGCAAGCGAGCATGACTTAAAACGTCCATCTTGCTCAAAAGTCACGGCCTGAACTGATCGAAACATTCAGAATACCAGCGGCCCCAACACGCCTGCTGCCAGCTTGCCCTCATCACCGATGTCTTCAGTTGCACTCTCTGGTCTTCAGAGGCACTCTCTGGTCTTCAGAGGCACTCTCTGGTCTTCAGAGGCACTCTCCGGACTTCAGAGGCACTCTCCGGACTTCAGAGGCACTCTCCGGACTTCGCAACAAACGTGCTTCGCTACTCATTAGCTCTGCCTGCGTGCGAGTACTGTCGAGCTCTCAAGGCGACGGGGTTCGAGTCAACGAAGGCAGCTAACCCTCATGTGGAAACGGGCGTCCTGAAACCAGACTCCGTAAAACGTGTCCAACCATGCTGGTCAAGATCTGAGTATTACCTCACTTAAAACGCCGTAGGCGGCTTCGCAGCAACCGTTAATCGCACCAGCAATGCATGTATTTTCAAGGCATCGCCCGTCCGTGAAACTCACGACTCGATTGAGTCAGAAGCAAGCCAACAAACCCGGTCACCGTGTCATCCTGCGTTTTTCTCGAGACCTTGCCACACAGATTCTCGCCACGCTGCACCGGCGTTTTGGCGTGTTTCACCCGCCAGAGCATCCCGACAAGCAAAGATATTTTCATATTTCCGCGTAGGAAGGTGAAGATGTAACGGTTGTCAGGCCGATACCGGTTGTGACGAGAAGTAGCCAGACATGCTTCTCCCACACAAAGCGAACCTCCCAGAACTCGCCTGGACTCGAAGGCAACCCAGATGAACTGCAAAGTAATCAATCAACGTGCCGTCAAAAGCATTTTCCTGACACTCGCGGTCGGAATGTGCCTTGTAGCTACAACAGGTTGCCAGGTGTCACTCAACGGCCAGACACTGCCAAGCCCATACTACCTGCAGGATGATATTCAGTACTTCCCGGCAGGTCCTGAATTCAAACTGTCCCGCGAAGCTGCCGCATTGCAGGCTGCTAGGGCAGAAGAGAAACTCAATCGCAAGTAGTTGCGATTGAGGCACCTTTGGGTTGGTTCCCGGTGAACAACGCCGTGTACGATCTGTCTCTTATACACATCTCCGAGCCCACGAGACCGAGGCTG
>CAJXTM010000463.1 GCA_913061385.1 uncultured Rhodopirellula sp.
AGGAGTCGTCGGCAGCGTCAGATGTGTATAAGAGACAGTTTTTGGATTGGACCAGTAACGATGCCATCAATCTTTTTACTCAAAGCATCGTCGATGGCAGAGGCAACAGCTTGGTACGAGGCCAATCCCGTCGATGCCGTGAACTTCCCTGGTTCAATGGTATCCGCCGCTAGCGATCCAACGCTTACCACGCTCTCCGGGACATCCCGCCCGACGGTCGCAGCGATCCGCGCGACCACAGTCTCATTTCCGTAAAGCACCGGCCTGCATCTCTGCATCACCTCAGGAAGGGCCACGCACTGCAAAGCCAACTCCGGACCTACGCCGGTAGCCTCACCGACGGTAATACCAATCCTCGGTTTCATTTTTTTACCGCTGGTGGTAACACTCACCCGCTTAGTCATTCGCTGTTCCAATAATACCAGTCGGATCTGTTTACAAATCTACTGTGAGCCTCTGATCCCCACGCAAAGCCATTCCGACGAATGACTGTCATGAACCAAAACCGCTCTCAACTTGATGCACCTAGGAATCTCATCTGCGCATCTATAAAACACTCGCAAGAAAGGTGACGCCGGCCTGATGACCAATCGTATGAACCACCCGCTTCTCAATCGCGAGACTCACCCAAGATCTGGCCCCCGAAGTTTTGCCAATCAGTCCTAGCCTCGCCACCCGCATTCCTCGTCCATCGGAAACGCTGACCACCGAGCCGTGCAAAAGCAACCGCAGCGTCCCCCCCCGAATCGTATCACAAAGCGTAAATGAAGGCACCGTAGTACAGATCACAACCCCCGCTTTCACGGGACATGACAAGCGACCATGCCAAATGAAGAGATTTGGCACTATATTGAGTGTAGAGAGCGATGTTCCGACAAGAGAGCTGATGAAACAGACCTTCGAGAGCGGCGAGTCAGCCTGAGCAGCAGCCACCGCGGGAAGAAAACTTTCCACGCGAACTTTTAGACCCACCTGCCTGATTCATATTTTGCAAGCTACCAAAGCTGCAACCAAGCGTTGCGTTTGATTGCATTCAAACCTCTCACCTGACTCACAATATTGGTCGAACAATCAACTTTGGTGTCTTGGGTTGCACAAACGGTTAGCATTGGACTGGCATATCAACCCTGAATACGGTTTGATGAAACGAAATAATCGCGTGCACAACGCCTTACAACGCATCCCGCCCCGTGAAAAACATGTTGCACCAACTGTTGACTTCAGTCCTTCTTGCCTTTGTTTCCTTGATTCTTGGCCTGTTTTTTCAGTGCGTCAGCAATGCTGAGTCCGCGAATGTGATCGTGGTATGCCCGCCCGTGTTCACAAACGCCATGCAACCATGGATTGCCCAGCGTGAGAGCGAGGGAATGAGTATTAAAACGATCCAACCACCGGCCCAAGGTGAAGAGTTACGCAAAGCAATCACGAAAGCAGCCAGTGACGAAACACGTTACATACTGTTGGTGGGCGACGCCCCTATCATTGGGCGAACAAGTGACCCGACACGGCAAACCCCCATCCTTTACTCACGCACAACGGTTACAGCAAAGTGGGGATCGCCACCGACTCTTTCGAGCGACATGCTTTACGGAGATTTTGATCGTGATTCGATTCCGGACGCGGCGGTCGGCAGGTTGCCCGTTGATGATGTCAGCCAACTGAAGAACTGGATTTCCAGAATCCTGGCCCGCGAATCGAGCGACGATTTTGGTCCGTGGCGTTCACGTGTCCAGTTGGTCGGTGGTGTTGGAGGTTTCGGAAAGCTTGCTGATACGGCGATCGAATCGGTCACACGATCGATTGTGACAGGCATGCTTCCTACCGAAACTCGGACCCATATCTGCTACGCAAGTCCTGATCATCCATTCTGTCCTAAAAACAAATCGTTTACTGAAGCAATACTGGACAGATATTCTGATGGTTCACGATTCTGGGTTTACGCGGGTCACGGCCAAGTCACAGAACTCGATCGAGTTTCCCCGTCGCTCGGTGGCAAAGCAGTCCTAGATGGCGACAGCGTCAAGAAGCTCGTGACGCACCCGGGCAATGCCCCCATTGCCGTGATTTTGGCGTGCTACAGCGGCGCTTGCGATGCTGCAGAAGACTCGATCGCGGAGCAGATGGTACTCAACGACGGTGGCCCTGTGGCAGTGTTTGCAGGCAGTCGCATCACGATGCCGTATGGCAACACCACAGCCGCGGTCGGGTTGATCAACGGTGTCTTTCATCAAAAACTTCCACGACTGGGTGATGCGTGGATGAATGCCCTAACCGAGATGCAAGCCGAAAATAGTGACGCAAACGCTACAGGTCGAATCATGATTGATGCTTTGGCTGCACTCATCAGTCCATCTGGCACCAAATTGACGGACGAACGACGAGAGCACATGTTGCTTTACAATCTGCTCGGCGATCCTACCTTACGAATGCAACACCCGCAGGCACTTGATTTCGAGCGTGTCAAGAACGAGAAAAAGCCCCACGAAATCCAACTTACCGCGGTCAGTCCCATTTCTGGAAAATTGACAGTCACCATGGATCGGCCGCTGGGTGGAGTCTCCGAGGGTGATGCAAACAAAACCTTGATACTGGAAACTCATACAGACATTGTTGCCAACCAGCCGCTAACACTGAGCTTGAAAATTCCAGCCGCGTTGGATGGTGCCGTTGTCATTCGAGCTGTGGTAGCCGGGGACGAGGCTTGGGCCTCCGCCGCAATCAAAACTTTCGCAAACTAAGTGGACGCTGAAGGTGCTCCCCCGAGAACGCGAAGTCCGCCTCGAAAAAAACGCCGCCCCCACCTTCCCTGAAAGCGAGCCTAACATTCGGGCCCGCATCGGTTGAAGCCGTTTTTGCGAATCCAAATATCGGCCAACTACGGCAATTCTGTCAGCCAGCGGGCCTGTTGAAACCCTCAACTCTGCTACAATCTGAGTCACACAATAAACGAACTCCCAGCAATACGAACACGATGATTCCTCGCCTTTTCATTGCCTGCACTGCGTTGCTCACCGGCTTGAACGAGACACGTATTCAGGCGGCGAATGACGCCCCCCCAAACATCGTCGTGATTTTCATTGACGACATGGGTTATGCGGACATCAGCCCATTTGGTGCGACAGCTTACAAAACCCCCAACCTTACACGGATGGCCAAAGAGGGACGGATCTTTAGCGATTTTGTTGTTTCATCGGCCGTTTGCTCGGCTTCACGTTCTGCCCTACTCACCGGTTGTTATCACACACGCATCGGTATCCGCGGTGCCTTGGGTCCAAAATCAAACATTGGTTTGAACCCAGATGAGACCACACTCGCTGAGCTATGCCGTTCGCGTGGGTACGCAACCGCTGCTTTTGGCAAGTGGCACCTAGGTCACCATCCAAAGTTCCTGCCCAACCAACACGGGTTCGATGAGTTCTATGGCATTCCCTACAGCAATGACATGTGGCCTTTACACCCTGCCGCGTTAGCCAAGCGTGCTAAAGATCCCAAAGCAACGATTCCTTGGCCAGCCCTGCCGATGATCGAAACAACCGCGGCTGCCGGCTATCAAATTAAAAACCGTGATATCCAACCAGCGGACCAGGAACAGATGACCAAGCAGTTCACCGAACGTGCAGTGAGCTTTATCAAACGTAACGCCGAGAAGCCATTCTTTGTGTACCTGCCTCATCCCATGGTCCACGTTCCGCTTTACGCATCCGATGAATTCAAAGGAAAAAGTGGTGCTGGTCTTTTCGGTGATGTCGTGATGGAAGTCGATTGGTCCGTGGGGCAAATTCTTGATGCGGTAGAAGACGTTGGCGTTGAACGAAACACGCTTGTTATTTTCACAAGTGATAACGGCCCTTGGCTTTCCTACGGAACACACGCTGGACGTGCGACTCCACTGCGTGAAGGCAAAGGAACCATGTTTGAAGGTGGATACCGTGAACCAACCATCATGTGGTGGAAGGGTAAGATCCCTGCGGGCACCGAATGCGACCAGTTGTGTAGTACCATTGATCTTGTACCAACCATTGCAAAATTAATCGGCGCAACACTGCCCGATCAGCGAATCGATGGCAAAAACATCCTGCCGCTAATGACTGGGCAACCAAACGCCAAATCACCTCACGAAGCATTTTACTGCTATTACGGTGGCGGCCAACTGCAAGCAGTGCGCAACGAACGCTTCAAGCTCGTGTTCCCACATTCGTATCGCACCCTGAAGGGACACCCCGGGGGTATCGGCGGAATCCCGGTAGGTTACAAACAAACAAACGAAGAGCTGAGCCTGTTTGATCTCGACCAGGACGTTTCCGAAACGACCAACGTGATCGATGCGCACCCTAACGTGGTAAAACAGTTGATGGCTGCGGCCGAACTCGCAAGGGCGGACCTAGGCGACACTCTTCAGAAACGAAAAGGCAGTGGCACCCGTCCCGCCGGCAAATTGAACGACCAAGATGAACGTCTTCCGCTGTTATGGCAGTAACCTTGTTTCGATAGCCCCCGCAAACAGTTCAAAGGACGGAGACGGCAATGCTAAGCAAGCTTGACCCTAACGCTGCCCAACATCGAAAAAGAGCCACGCCAGGATGAGCACGTCAAAAGCTGTCTCTTATACACATCTGACGCTGCCGACGACTCCTTACGTGTAG
>CAJXTM010000464.1 GCA_913061385.1 uncultured Rhodopirellula sp.
GAGATCAGCCTCGGTCTCGTGGGCTCGGAGATGTGTATAAGAGACAGATATCGCAGTTGGCGATAAACAAGCTATGAAATTCCGCCCACAGAGTCCATCGTTCGATTCAAAATCACCCCAACCGCGGGTGTCGCAAAGTCAGGTGCCACAGAATCAGGTGCCACAGAATCAGGTGCCCAAAAATCCCGGGGCAGAAGATAACAGCAGATCGCTGGAGCCGCTGATCGAGAATGCTATGCGAATCGATCAGTATCGGTTGAAACGCTCGCAAAAACGGATTTCATCGGATGAGTACCAGGCACAACTCAAAAAATCGGTGGATCTACATGCCACTCGGAAAGCCGCACAGCCCTGCGTTGAATACCCTGATGAATTGCCCATCAGCAAACATCGAGATGAGCTGATTCAGTTGATTCACGAGCGGCAGGTGATTGTCGTTTGTGGCGAGACTGGAAGCGGAAAGAGTACCCAGTTACCGAAGATCCTGCTGGAATCAGGACTGGGACGGAAAGCCATGATTGGCCACACCCAACCTCGCCGGCTGGCTGCTCGCAGCATTGCAACTCGACTTGCAGAGGAACTTAAAACACCGCTGGGCGAATTGGTCGGATACCACGTCAGATTCGGTGATCAAACCAGTGAGCGATCTCTGGTCAAATCGATGACTGACGGAATCCTGCTGGCAGAAACCCAATCTGACCGCTTTCTGGATGCTTATGATGCAATCATCATTGACGAAGCACACGAGCGTTCGTTGAACATTGACTTTCTGTTGGGGTTCCTGCGACGGCTGCAAGGTAAACGTAGCGACCTGAAAATCATTATCACTTCCGCGACGATTGATGCAGAACGATTTTCTGAGCACTTTTCTGATGAACTGGGTCCGGCTCCCATTGTGAACGTCGAAGGCCGCGGATTCCCTGTCGACATGGTGTACCTTCCATGGGAAGAAGTGATCGATGACGAGACCCACAGCCATGATCTTTCCCGACATGTGATTACCGGAATCGAAAGAGCAGGCCGCAGTGGACCAGGCGATATGCTCGTTTTCCTGCCCACTGAACGTGACATCCGCGAAGTTTCTCACCGTGTCGGTGCACACTATCACCGGCTGGGCATGGAAAGGCAGATCGACTTGCTGCCTTTGTACGCCCGCTTACCCCAGTCCGAGCAACAACGAATCTTTCACCCACAGGGTGGTAAGCGTCGTATCATCTTTGCAACCAATGTTGCGGAGAGTTCTTTGACTGTCCCCGGTATCAGATACGTCATCGATTCGGGTACGGCACGCATCAGTCGGTACAGCGCCCGAAGCAAAATGCAGCGTTTGCCCATCGAATCTGTTAGCCGCGCCAGTGCGGATCAGCGGGCAGGAAGATGCGGTCGAATCGGACCCGGCGTCTGTGTCAGGCTTTATTCAAAAGAGGATTACGAGGCACGAGACGAGTTCACAACACCCGAAATACGACGTACCAATCTTGCCTCGGTTATCTTACAAACGAAGACTTTGAAACTGGGAAAACTAGAAGAATTTCCTCTACTCGATCCGCCACGACCGGAAGCCATTCGTGAGGGAATCCGCACCCTGTTTGAACTGGGTGCTCTGGACGAAAAACAGCAACTGACTGCAATCGGACAGCAATTGGGACGGCTCCCGGTTGATCCACGGGTCGGGCGAATGATTTTGGCCGCCGATGAAAACGGTGTCCTGGCAGAGGTACTGCCGATCGCGGCTGCGCTTGAAATTCAAGATCCACGTGATCGACCACCGGAGAACAAGCAGGCCGCTGATGAGGCACACGCTGCTTTTATCGACGGTCGAAGCGACTTTCTGTCCTATCTGAGATTGTGGCGTTACTACGAAGAAGCCCGCAGTGACCACAGCCGCAACAAATTAACCCGCGTGCTACGGAAGCAGTTTTTGTCACCCAATCGAATGCGAGAATGGTCAGATGTTTACCGACAACTCCGTGAAATGGTCGCATCATCGGGCTCTCATCAATCAAAAACCGGCAAACGCTCAATCGGTACTATTCAATACAGCGAAGACAAAACGCGAATTGTCGATGACGATCGTTACGCTGCCATCCACCAATCACTGATGGCTGGCTTATTATCGAGCATCGCCATGGTGGGTGAAAAAAATGAATACAATGGCGCGGGCGGTTTGAAGCTCTTTCTCTGGCCTGGCAGTGGCGTCTTCAATACCAAACCGAAATGGGTCATCGCCGGCGAACTGGTCGAAACATCTCGACAGTTCGCTCGAACTGTCGCACGAATCGACCCCGCTTGGATCGAAAAAATCGCCAGCCATCTCATCAAGCGATCTCACCAAGATCCACATTGGAGTAGCAAATCTGGAGCCGCGTTTTGCTACGAAAATATGTTCTTATTCGGATTACCCGTCGTCACTCGCCGGCGTGTTCCTCTGCCACCGCTGGATTCAGTCACCGCCCGTAACCTGTTGATTGATCATGGACTGGTTGAAAGACAATTACGAACCACAGCGAAATTCATCAGACACAATCACGCCATCCTCGATGCGATCGAGAAACTGGCTGCGAAAACTCGACGCCGTGACCTTGTGGTTGATAGCTACCAAGTCGCAAAATTTTATCAGGCACAATTGCCCGAGAATGTTTGTGACCGGGGGCGACTTGAGAAACTTGATCGCGAGACACTCGCTCCTCCTTGGGCAACGGGACAGGTTGATACCAACTGGATCACCAAGTGGTTGGAAACACCTAGTGCGTCGACCGAGTCTCCCAGCATTTACATGCGTCCAGTTGATGTTTTGGACATTAACTTTGAAACTCCAAGCGAAAATGAATTTCCTGACATGCTCACCTTGGGTAATTCAAAACTACCCCTCGATTACCATTTTGAACCTGGTTCTGATCGGGATGGGGTGAGCATGACAGTACATCAATCAGCCCTATCACAGATCAGCGATGATCGCCTTGGTTGGCTGGTGCCGGGACTGCTGCAGCCAAAATTGATCAGCATGATCAAATCATTACCGAAACGAATTCGCCGCAACCTGGTGCCTGCTGCTGATGTTGCAAAAAGAATCGCTGACGAGTTGGTACCAAATTACGGAAAAGTACCATTCATGGAAACTGTCTGTGCAGCCATGTCGGAACATGCAGAGATGCCCATTCGTGCTACTGATTTTCAAACTGAAAAGATGGGTCAACAGTTCAATATGCTGGTTCAGGTTGTTGACGACGAAGGCGAACTGATTGCTGAAAGCCGCCAGATTACAGATTTACAACAGCAATTCGATCATTCGGAATCGTCCGAAACAGCAACACTATCAGATTCTGCCGATGAATCATGGGCTCGTACGTCACTGACAGATTTTGAAATCGATAGGTTGCCAGTTGAGATCATACGACTGCGAGGTGGTGTTCAAGTCGCGCAGTACCCTGGACTATCAATCCGGGAAAACACCGTAGCGACTGATTTGTATCCTGATCAAGCAACCGCAGAGGTGGCAATACAGAACGGGGTAACAAAGCTTTACGCCATGATTGAACACAAAGAACTTCGCAACCAAGTACGTTGGCTGCCGGATTTGCAGGCGATCAAAGTAAAACTTTCCGGTCTGATCACAGCCGATCACCTTGAAAATTCTTTGATTGAATTATTAGCCAGAATCGCATTCGTCGAGAAACAACCCGTTGTCCGCACCCGTGATGAATTCAATGCGCGGCGTGAGGATCGAGGCCAGCGAATTGCCGTTGCCACTCAGGAAGTTGCAACGTGGCTGAAGAGTTTTGCTGAGCATACCTTCATCGTCCGCCGTGAACTGGAGAATTCGCGAAGCAGCGTCCGTATGGCTAATGTACGCAGCGACGTAAAAGAACAACTCAATTGGTTGATTCACCCCCGATTTCTGTCTTGTACACCATGGGAGTGGTTGAAACATTACCCCCGATACATGCAGGGTATTGCCTATCGGTTGGATAAGGTCCAAAGCGGTGCTGGATCACGCGACAGCGTTGCACTGGAAACCATCAATGGTTTGACACAACGATGGCGGCACATGATCCCTGAAAAAGAACAGCAACCTGATCACCAAGCAACATCAGAATTCCGCTGGATGATCGAGGAATTGAGAGTTAGCATGTTTGCACAACCCTTGGGAACCGCCGTTAAAGTGTCACCGCAAAGATGTGAAAAGCTGTTACCATGAATTGGGCGAAGTAATTCTCACGTTCCACTGAAAAGTACGATCATCGCATGGTCCTTGAAGACCTAGAAAATGACGATCAACGATCCAGAGCCGCCCTGCTGCCCGTGGTAATGTCGTTGATCCTTCATATTGTGCTCGCCATCATTCTATGGTCGATGGTGTTTGGTGTGGGAACCCTAACCTCTATTCGACTCACAGCTTCTCTAAGTGCTCCCAGCAGCTCAGTCCTGTTGAAAATAGAGGAAACGGTACGACCCGTACAACCGATTTTAATCGATGGTGATGAACCAGCAAGATCAACCGATTCCACAATCGAAGATCTGCTGCTAGAAGCCCTTGCAGAAAATTCGCTCGACGTTCCAAAAGAGACGAATGAATTTGAGCAGACTAAGGACTGTCTCTTATACACATCTCCGAGCCCACGAGACCGAGGCTGATCTCG
>CAJXTM010000465.1 GCA_913061385.1 uncultured Rhodopirellula sp.
TACACGTAAGGAGTCGTCGGCAGCGTCAGATGTGTATAAGAGACAGATATCAAAGTCAATCAGACGCTGTTGAGCAGTTCTGGGGTGCACGATAATCCGCGCAAGTTCCTTAACCACCGGCAACATCTCGCCCATCGGATCTTTCAATCGCGGGGACTTCCAGAGTGTCACCAAGTCGATGAGCATGCAATCCTCGCCTCCGACTTTGAGGCTAGTGGTCGTTGACTTAATGCACTGACGCACAAAATCTTTACACAACCAAGGATCGCCTAAGACCAAATCACCAACGGACAAATGATGCCACGCCCAGAATACCCCTCGATGATGTTTATGATCATCCGGAAAATCTTCAGTAAAGACATCACCATCCAAGTCAGATAAAGGGTGCACATAGCCAGAGCGTGACCATTGGCCATCCAGCGACTTTTCCTGTAACTGATAAACCAGCACAGGCATGCCATTTTCAAAAACACTGACACTCTGCCCATCGTCACTCGAAGAGAGTGAATTTTCCTCCCCTCGGGACATTCCTTGCGACAAAAATGTAACGAGCGCCACAAACGCAAAAAACTTTTGGAAACGCATATGAACTCTTGTTCTTAGTAACAACCAAGCGGGCAGAACGCGTACCCAAGATATCATCTCGCGGACACCGATGATAAGGGAGCAGCCTGGCTGGGATTCTCGATACCCCGCATCCCTGCCCCCCCAACCTAGCGTTGAAAGAGGCCCCAATACCGACCAAGTGTTGATTCTTGCAGTGGTTGGCGATCCTACGCCTCGAAAAAAGAAAACACCTCAGACGAACAACGCCCCCACTCAACACGAGGGAAAAAAAGAGCATCCGAAAAGGGCACACTCAGCGACATGCAGTACTTCCTGCCTCCCGATCAGAATGCCTGTTGCCGCCAGCAATCGTCGAGAGAATGTTAGGAAAAAAGCAAGCAAGTACTTAAAGATAGGTAACCGTACTGGTTGAATCAAAGCTGGTCGCCCCTGAGAAATCTTCCTTAAAAACCACAAGAAAATGACACAAGTTGCTATGAAATCAGTTGTATCATGGTCAAACAGTGGAAAGAATCAGCCGACTCGTTTACCTTACAGCGCCCCGGCGAAAGGGTTCACACCCCTGAATAGCTTGGTCGTTTAGTCAGCGCTGACTACCGTGGTTGTGACCATCGCCCAAAGCGGAGCCGGAGTCAAAAGTCCTATTTTTCGCGTGATTACGCGCCCCATCCTACCGAGCTTTACCCCTGACATGAGCATCACGTGGTTTGAACGCCCGTGCCAAAGTCACTCGAATGTAAAGCAAACTCACTACTGGAATTGATTGATGAACCGCCTGATCTTACCTTTTCTGCCCCTTTTTCTGGCGGCTGTCGTTTTGCCTAACTCGGCGTCGGCCGAAACATGGACAGACAACTCTGGCGCCCATCAAATCGAGGCCGATTTCGCTGGCGTTAACGGCAAGAACATCGTCCTGAAAAAGCCTGATGGATCAACCATCGAGGTCCCCATCAACCGCCTGAGTGCAGCGAGTCATGCACGTGCGAAAGAGCTTTACCAGGCGTCCATGGGTGGCGGTGCTGGTACTGCGACCCCACCCGCGGCAGGTATTCCTGAAACGCCCTCCATTCCGGCTGTTCCTGCAGCCTCACCCAACGCGAACCTCAACTTCAAAGCCCCTCTGGCTCCGGAGGTCGCCCCACTTCCAGCATTTCCAGAGAACGCGACTTTGCAAGCCACGTTCGATTTCTGCCGCGACCAACTGATGGCCGGCCACCCTGAAGTTTTCTGGCACGCCCTACCTGAAGATATGCGTCAGATGATGGACAGCCAAGAGTTCCGTTCGGCATTCGCGGAATCGATGAATTCGCAGCAACAGATGACGAAACAAGTCGAGGGGCTGTTCAAAAAATTGGCTGAAGTATTGGTCACAAAAAAACAATACGTGATGAACACGCCGATGCTAGCCCAAGCGGTACCGCCGGGAATGATGCCCATGGTTCAGCAAGGCTATGACCCAGTGGTTGGTACAGTTTACGAGCTGGGAATGCTTCTTTTTGATCTACCATCAATCAGCACTCAGACCATGAGTGAAATGATGGACTCACACGGCCCAAAGCTGGGCGGACATCTCACAGGCATTGTTGCAATGCTGCCACCCGGCATGGCCCAACAAGCGATGGCAGGCATAACCATTGAACAATCAGACGAAAATAACGGAAGCATGTCGATGCCGGGAGAGGCGGGGGCACAGGTCACCGAGATGGTTCGGTACATGGGCCGCTGGATTCCCAAAGACATGGCCGATGAATGGCAAGCCAAGAAAGACAGCATGCTTTCCGAGATGAAAACCGCACTGGCCGCCGCACAACAGGGTGAGCAAGCAGCTCAAGCCAACATGATGGCTGGCATGATGATCACCATGGCAGGTGGCATTCTCGACCCCATGCTGGCCGCGAAATCGCAAGCTGAATTCGATCAAGCTCTGCAACAAGTGATGCAACTGGCTCCCATGCTGGGGCTAGGTGGAGGCGGACCTGCCGGTGGCTTCCCTGGTGGACCGGCACCGGGTGCACCGGCACCTGGCGACGCATTCCCCTTCTAGCGAGATTCGCTCTGCTCTTGAACAAACTCGCGGAGCAAGCCTGCCAGCACGCAGGCTTGCTCTTTTTTTTGGCCCACAGCTTTGGAACAGGGAAAAACCGAGCAAGACGGATCAGTCGACAGACAGCAGACTGAACGCGTTTCTGGTGCAGTCCAAGGCAGAACAGAAGATCATCCTTACCGTAATTTAGAACTAACCTTGTCGCCTTTCCTCAGCCTCACCGAAAGTACCTCTGGCAAGGAGTTGCAGCAGCAACCCCGACAACGAAGCACAACGCAACTAGCCGCTCTGAGTTCCGCTCTAGCCTCTGTCTAACACTTTCAGACACTTGGCAGTTACAGGGAATTGGGGCCGCGTCACAAGAATGACACAGGCTCTCAAAGCGAAGATCTGAGGTGAATCACCTCAACCCAAAGCGAGCACAGGTTCAACAAGACGAGCAATCTAGGATGCCCGCCTTTGCGAGTTCAGGCGATGCGCGAACTCACACTGGCGGTTTCTGCAAATTCGCACAATCTCCCAGATCGTCGAGCACGCTGGGAGTCATTTGACTGGACCCGCGAGTGCGTTCTTCAGAACGGATATCTCACGCGTCTACGCGGAATCGCCGGACTTTTTGACTACCTTGTCAATCAACCCATAATCGCACGCCTCATCGGCGGACATGAAGCGATCACGATCAGTATCTTGCTCGATTTTCTCGAGGGAATGACCGGTGTGCTCAATCATAAGTTCGTTCATGCGTTGCTTGATACGACGCAATTCCTCCACATGGATTTCTACTTCACGAGCGGTCCCCTGCATTCCCGCGAGCGGTTGATGAATCATGATGCGGGCATTGGGAAGTGCATATCGCTTTCCCTTGGCCCCTGCGGTCAGCAGTGCTGCACCCATCGACGCAGCCTGGCCCATGCAGTAGGTCGCGACGTCGCAGGAGACAAATTGCATGGTGTCGTAGATCGCCATCCCCGCAGTGATGCTACCGCCTGGGCTATTGATATACAGGTGGATGTCAGATTTTGGATCATCTGATTGCAGAAACAGCATTTGAGCGACCAGGGCATTAGAGATCTGATCGTCAACCTGCTGACCGAGGAAGATGATGCGATCTTTCAGCAAGCGACTATAGATGTCGTAAACGCGTTCTTCGCGACCACTCTTTTCGACAACGTAAGGAATGATAGGCATGAGGTCTTAATTGATTGGTGTTTTGGATGCAGATGTAGGACTGAAAAAAAGATACCCGCCGAGGCGGAATCAGGAATCGTCGTCGTCATCGGAGGGTGGCTTGATCAGAATATCATCAACAAGACCGTATTCTTTGGCCTCTTGGGCTCCCAAGAAAAAGTCTCGATCCGTATCGTTTGCGATTTTTTCGACTGATTGACCGGAGTGCTTGCTGATGATGTCGTTGAGGACGTCGCGATAGCGGAACATTTCAGCCGCCTGGATCTCAATGTCGCTCACTTGACCACCCACTCCACCCATGGGTTGGTGCATCATCACCCGACTATTGGGCAAGCAGTAACGCTTCCCCTTACTGCCACCCACCAAAAGAACCGCGGCTCCGCTGCATGCTTCACCCACGCAGTAGGTTGCCACCGAACACGACAACATCTGCATCGTGTCGTAAATTGCCAAGGTGGCAGTGACACTGCCGCCAGGCGAATTCAGGTAAAAGTGGATATCCTTCCTGCGATTCTCGCTCTGCAAGTAGAGCAATTTCATCACGACGTCATTTGCGTTCGCGTAATGAATTTCGCCCTGCAAGAACACGATCCGGTTCTCTAAAAGCAGA
This sequence comes from uncultured Rhodopirellula sp., assembly GCA_913061385.1. Taxonomy (GTDB): domain Bacteria; phylum Planctomycetota; class Planctomycetia; order Pirellulales; family Pirellulaceae; genus Rubripirellula. The sequence continues at coordinate 4,410 of CAJXTM010000465.1, forward strand.
TCGCCAAGCGTGAGTTGACGCTGACGCTGGACGTTTTGGTACGACTGACTACTCGCCATCTCATTTGTCACGAGTGGCCCAAGGTGTTGCGGATATTGTGCCATTTACCTGTCTTAACTGTGCGTTCCATCGGAAAACCTAAGTCTCACGAACCGTAGTGCACAGGTCAAGGTGTATCGCGCCAGCGCCCTATCCCCTGTCTCTTATACACATCTGACGCTGC
>CAJXTM010000466.1 GCA_913061385.1 uncultured Rhodopirellula sp.
TCTACACGTAAGGAGTCGTCGGCAGCGTCAGATGTGTATAAGAGACAGGTGCATCCCTACCAATCACGGATTCGATGAGTTCTTCGGTCACTTCAAAGCCTATGCCAGTTATTACCGCAGTGACTTGTTTGAGAGGTTTCCGGCAGGCCGCCAAAAACGTGAATATAAAGAGGGACAGTTTTATTCAACTGATGCCATCACGGATTACGCGGTTGACTTCCTGGGAATGGCGAAGGAAAGAGACAATCCATTTTTTCTTTACGTCGCTTATAACGCGCCACATTTTCCCTTGCAGGCACCAAGGGATGAGATCATAAAAAGTTTGGCAACGTACAGAGACGGGTGGGATTCGGTGCGGGAAAAACGGATTCGCAGAATGAAGAGTCAAGGTCTGGTGCCGCAGGATACACAACTCACTGATCGGGGACATGTAACTGCGGTTGCAAATCGTAATGCCGATTCTCCCTATTACGATCAGCAGATCCCGGCATGGGATCAATTGAGCGATGATCGGCAGGAGGATCTGGCAACCAGAATGGCGACCTACGCCGCGATGGTACGCATCATGGATCGGAACATTGGTCGAATCATTGACTGTCTTGTTAAGCAAGGATGCCTTGACAATACACTCATTGTGTTTCTATCTGATAATGGAGCTTGCGCTGAGTGGGATCCTGTGGGGTTTGACAACAATCCTTACCCGCGGAATCGGCTTTACGCTGGGGAGGCTCTTAAAGAAATGGGAGGTCCGAGAACGTTTCATAGTTACGGAACTGGGTGGGCGAACGCCTGCAACTCGCCGTTTCGGCTTTACAAACATTACAACCATGAAGGGGGCATCTCGTCACCCACTATCATTTCTTGGCCCATGGGGATCAAGCGAACCGGTGAACTCGAGCGTGCACCCACGCATGTGATTGATCTGGCGCCAACGTTCCTCGAATTAGCCAATGCTGAGTACCCAAACGATTCAAAAGAGTTGCTACCGCTGGCTGGGGAAAGCCTGTTGGATGTGTGGCAAGGAGAAGGCCAGCCTGAACGCACTTTGTATTTTGAACACGAGGGAAACCGAGCGGTTCGTCGCGGGAGATGGAAGTTGGTTTGGATCAATTATGTGAAGCAGTGGGAACTGTACAACATTGAGTCTGATCGCACTGAGTCGAATGATCTAGCGCAGAATCATCCCGAACTGGTTTCCGAATTGGAGTCGTTGTGGCTCGATTGGGCGAAGGAAAATTTCGTTGAACGACAGCGGGTTGAGCAACCAGCAACTGGGATGCCCAAGATTTACTATTGGTAATTGTCCCTTGTGGCCAGTTGCTCGCAGCGATCTGAAACCGGTGGTTGCCGAACGTCGTTACTTGGGTTTGGCGTTGCCGATGCAAAAGAGGTGATTGATTCCGCGAATGAAGAAGTGTCCATCGGACACGGCCATCGAGGCAAGGCATTTCTCGTCGAGAGGATTGCTCGCTAATTCTTTGTACTTGTCACCCGGGGCGAGCACGAGGGTTGTCCCGGTTTCGGACAGAATGTAAATCCTGCCGTCCGCATACAAAGGCGATGCAGAATGGGTGCCGGTCAGACGTTTGTTCCAGATTGGGACGCCGTCGTTTGCACTGATACAGTACAAAATGTTGTCGCGCGTGATCGTGTAGAGGTGGGGTCCTACCAGCAGGGGCGAGGGCATGGCAGGAACACCTTTTTTCTGTTCCCAAACGATGTGAGTGTCAGTGACGTCACCCGAGCCACCCAGGCGAATCGCTCGGATGGTTGGCTCTTCAAAGCCGGATGAAGTGTAGATGACTCCATCTCCGACCACGGGTGTGGGAGTGACTCCCTCACCTTGGCTGTAGACCGACCAGATGCGTTCGCCGGTGGCCGTGTCAAACGCCGCAACTTGGTCTCCCGCAGCGCTGATGATGCGACGGCCGTTGCTTACCGCAATTGGTGTGACGTGACCTACCCGTGATGCGTCCCGTTTGCCCTTCCATGCCGTTTTCCCGGTTTTGGCATCAATGGCGAGGACGACGGCTTGGTCCCAAGGGATTTTCCAGCCCAGTTCCTTTTTATCTGGGCTACTTCCGTCAAACGGCATGATCAACAAACCATCAACGAGAATTGGAGATGCACCCAGACCGTGGAGGCTGTGAAATGCAACGTCGTTATTTTTCCACGCGATCTTTCCTTTTGTGTCCAAAGCAACAACCGTTCCATCAGCGAATGCGGCGTAGATCTGGTTGCCATCAGCTACAGGCGTTGGAGTGGCGTAGGAATTTTGCTTTCGTTTAGCGCCGGGTTCTTGCCGGTGGACTTCGGTGGCCCAATTTGTTGTTCCGGTGTGGCTATCAATCGAGAGCACGCGACAAGAGGTTCCCTCGTCTGTTGTGGTCGTGATGTACACGGTCCCATCGTAGACGATTGGTGATGACCAACCCTCGCCTGGCAATTCGGTTTTCCAAGCAATGTTGTTTGTATCAGTCCATGTGACAGGTAGGTCCTTCTCTGCAGACTGTCCTTGTGAGTTAACACCGCGGAAACTTGACCAGTTCTCTGCGCGGCAATTGCCGCAGCATGAAGCAAGCAGTAGAGTCAGGAAAATGATTGTGGGAAGGGTATGCATCGATAACGCTCAGGATCAGGCGGGGTGATTGAACACGGTACCAGACACACCCAGTTCGGTGTTTTATGAGACCTGCGGTGGCGTCGGCTGACCGCAGGCCCTGTCGGGCACAGGACGCTGATAGTGTAACTCGGCTTCAGCATCAGAAACAGCTTGGCTCAGGTTGCCCGCATGTAAGCTTTGCGGTGGTGTTGACGCCTGCATTCGAGTGGCTGGCGCAGCTGCAACGAAGTTGCGGAATAGCTTTGTGGCGGAACCAGAGATGAGCAAAATCATGACTGAAGGGCAATTCAGCTTTAGACAATGACTTTGGATTCAATCAACGTCCAGCTGATGAGAGTGGTTGGGCCTTGGCCAGGCAACGGGGCGGCTTGCCAATGCATGCAAATCGAGGTTGCGGTACCCCGTTCATCCGCACTAGTCTAATGAATTGGGAATTTTGCGGGAAACGGCGTTGTGTTGGTTTGGTTGTGATTCCAACCGTTAGACTTCCGAATTCTACCTGAAGGGGTTTGACATCTTATCCTCGGTGCTCACGGAAAGAGGTCAACCCATGGGACGGGGTTGGCTTAAACAATTTTGGAGTCAATCGGGTGGTTTGTCTCTTCGATGGCCACGATTTGCCTTGCTGATTTTCGGTGTTGCATGTCAGGCACTCACGGTGGGGATCACGCTGCCACTTTGGCTTGTGAGGGCCAACCCGCCGAATTTACCGACATTTGCTGTGCCCGCGGTCGACTTTGTTTGGCCTTTGTTTGGTTCGTTACTGTTGGTTCTGCTTCTGCCACGTCCGGGAATGGCGTTTCACTGGTGCTTGCTGATCTTGGCGGCTGTCTTTGACCAGTACCGCCTGCAGCCTCAGTTCTACGCGAACGCGGTTTTGATGTCGGTATGTGTCTGGCCGTCGTGGCATAACTTTACTCGCTGGTTTCTTGTTTCCACTTGGCTCTGGGCTGGCTTGCACAAGTTAGTTTCCTCTGACTGGTACGGGCATGCATCGTATTTGCTACTGCGTCGGTCCGGTGTCGAGGACGCAGAAGATTACAACCTTGCTTTCGCAATCATTGTCGCAGTGTCTGAGATTTCAGTCGGCGTTCTCGCCTGTGCAAGGCCACGGTGGGCGACTATCGGTTGTGTCCCAATGCATCTCGGTATCATGCTGATGCTGTCACCCCTTGCGCTCAACTGGAACGAGAGTGTGTTGCCGTGGAATGCGGCCATGGCGTTAATCGGCGGTTGGGTAATGTGGACGACTCTAGACGCGTGGCCGAGGGGAACCGCTCAACGGGCAATTGCAGTTGGATGGTTGGTCATCCCGTTGGGATTTTTTGTTGGATGGGTGGATCACGGTTTTTGTGGGGTGCTGTATTCGGATTCCCTTCCGCGAGGGCAAATCACAACGGTTGACGGTACCCGAAGGATCAGAGGCTGGGGCGAGCTTTGTGTTCCTTTTCCTAATGAGAGGCGTACCTTGCGAATGTTCTTTGAGCAGTCGGCGCAGCCAGGAGAGTTCTTGCATATTTCAGATCCACGCTATCTGTTAGATGATCTGTACTTTGTTCTGGATGCAGAGGGTAAGGCTTGTGAGATTAAGGAGCTTGACTTTTACAGCGGGATTGCGGCCAGAGACAGTGGCCCACATTATGGAATTGGACTAGATGAATTGCGGGCCATTCATGCGTTGAGGAAGGCGGGTGTGAAAATGTTGCGAGAGGCGCCGGGGATGCCCATCTTCGCAGTGGCCTTCACGCCAGAGAATTTTGATGCCAGTTTGTTGCAATGTCTGGATGGTTTGCCGAACATTCGCCAGGTCCAGCTTGCTGGAACCGAGGTCACGGATTCTGATCTGACGCACCTGCTTGAATTGCGGCTGCTGACCGGCTTGGGTTTGAGTGACACGCGGGTCACCGATGTAGGGGTGTCGCTGCTGGAGCCGTTGTCTTTTTTGACAATGATTGAATGCGAGGGGACCTCTGCTGTCTCTTATACACATCTCCGAGCCCACGAGAC
>CAJXTM010000467.1 GCA_913061385.1 uncultured Rhodopirellula sp.
AGATCAGCCTCGGTCTCGTGGGCTCGGAGATGTGTATAAGAGACAGGCATGAAACGATCGACTTGGGCCTCAGGTAACGGATAGGTCCCCTCCTGTTCCACCGGGTTCTGGGTCGCCATCACCAGAAAAGGCTCTTGCAACGGGAAAGTTTCTCCTCCGATTGTGACCTGCCTCTCCTGCATGGCTTCCAACAAGGCGCTCTGAACCTTTGCCGGAGCACGGTTGATCTCATCGGCCAGAATCAAATTGGAAAAAACCGGCCCCTTCTGAACCACGAATTCCTGTGTCTGCGGCCGATACACCTGCGTACCGATCAAGTCGGCGGGCAAGAGATCGGGCGTGAACTGTAACCGTTGGAAATCAGTACGAATCGCTTTCGCGAGACACGCGACAGCTGTCGTTTTCGCTAATCCAGGAACGCCCTCAATCAAAAGATGCCCATTGGCCAACAGCCCCACCAGCATCCGGTGTATGAGCTTTTCCTGGCCAACAATCGTCTTTCCAACCTCGCTGATCAGACGCTGAAAGGGAGCGCTTGCCTGTTGAATTTCAAGATTCATCAAGGCCATCGGGTCTTGATTCGGTTCAGTTGCATTTGACATTTCTATTCCCTTGCTTGAAGTATCCCGTTCCTACGGAAAGATTGGCGTTCGGTTCGCTCAAGTGACCATGACAATCACAGAAGCGGGGCTGCGTCTATCCGCGGCCCAAATCGGTCCAAGTATCGCTGGGTGATCCGGCTCAACCAACCGCGGAGACCTCCCATCAAACAGCCGAGAGCCTAAAGCCTTCCGATCAGTTGACAAGTCCGCCATTTCGCCTACGCTCCGAAATTCTGACAGCCACCAGCTCCCCCCTGCAATGCTTGCAAAGCCTGCCGCAGAAAAACCAGTAAAAAACCTGGGATTTGGATCGCCAAAATGGGATTTCGCACAAAACGGAGCTCGTTTACAACTCCATAACACCTTAAAAAACACCCCCAATATCCGAGCCAGCCTGATCCGCCGTTGACCCCGCTGCGGTTCGCTTGGTATTTGGATGGTTTGCAGGTTGTGAACCTACCCACCAGTCATTGACACATCTGATTGACGAAATCGAACGTGGTGAGCGAAATCCCGCCCAGTCGAATCCGCTTAGTCGCCTTGCTAATCCTTGGCGTTGTGTTGCCCGCTGCACACGGCTGCCGAAGCCGTGCCCAGCAGGACCTGTACCAACAGAAAATGATTCGCGACATTCGGGTCTTGGAAGATAAGCTGTACGAAGCGGACTACAAAAACCGCATCCTCGCCGAAAAACTAAAACGTTCACGCATCGAAGCGAGCGAAGTTCCGATTCACTCCGCGAAACCCGCCCGCCGACCGCAAATTTACCGGCAGGATACAAATCGGGAAGAATCGACTTTCGAACCGACACCTGCACCTAAACCGAGCACCGGCCGCAGCGTGCCAAAACGCAGTAATTCCCGCGATGATGATTCCGGCGACGAAATCGGTCTCAGCGATTTGCTTCCACCAACGTTTGACGAGGGTGACCCGGTAGAGCCTGACACCATCGACATGAATGAACTCGGCAGCAAGCCGATACAACCACCCGAAAGCGATCCTGTTCCACTCACGGATCCGCTACCCCCAACATCCCCCGACGACCTCTCATTGCCGGCGTTCCCGGGCTTGAATACACCTAAGCCCGCCGCGAAACCCAATGAGGGCTCATCGACCTCGCCCCCCTCCCCTGCTTTCACTCTTCCTGCTCCGGCAGAAATGAGCGACCCAAAGTCGCCCAAATCAAACACGGTACCGCGACTCCTGGACCCTGCTCCGGGTGGACCAGTTCCCCCTGGAAAAGAAGACACCGAACTTCCCCCCGTTCTACCTGGCGAACAGCTTCCACCGCAAATTGGGTCTCCAGACGAGATCAAGCCCCCGGGCCAAATCAAGTTACCTGACTCCGTCAAGTCAAACGAGCGTCTGCCTGACTCATTGCAGATCCATCCCACTTTATCGGGAGGAAATCGTATTGAGGAACAACTGCAGGACATGCTGGTAGTGGTGAATGTTGTCAACAACCTTGGTAAGACAATCAACCTCAAAGACTTCCTGGTAGATGGTGAGATCTCCGTCGTTGTCCTCGACCCCAAACGCGACCCATCTGTGGCGCGACTTGGCCGGTGGAATTTTGACCGTAAACAGGTACGCAGTTTCGTCAAAGACTCCCCCGTCAGCGGATTCCATATCCCGCTGGACTGGACCATGGATGAGCCGCTGGGAAATGAGGTAATTGTTCATGTACGATTACGAGCCGAAGACGACGAAATGCGTTGTGAAACCAAGCTGATGCTTGATAAACAGCGTGGGGTGGCAGGATGGCTGCCACGTGCGGAGTCGTTCCGCTAACCTCTTGGCAGGGTGGTTACCAACCTAACCCCTTGCAACTCCCGCAGATCACTCGATTGGTCACCCGCAGTTGTTTGCTATGCAAAGATTGCCGTCACCGGCAAGCAGAACTCTTTCAAAAACCAGCTCGCGGCATTCATAAGTCGCAAGACGTATCCAACCAACTTGACCTCTCTGATAACCAACGCAAGCTAGAGTTATCAAATACGAGTCCAAGGTTAGTGACTGAGTGCTAACTCAAAGGGAGAACCCATTGTCCAGTCTCTGCTTCACTGGCGGAACGGTCATTTTGCCCGACCGCACGCTTACCGATGCAATCGTGGTGTGCCGCGACGACAAGATCACCTATGTGGGGCAGTCGAGGAAACGGATTCCCAAGACCGCCGAGATCATCGACGCCAAGGGTGGCTGGATCAGCCCAGGCTTTATTGATATTCATGTGCACGGCGGTGGTGGTGGTGATTTCATGGATGGCAGTCTGGCAGCAGTTCACCAAAGCTGCCAATCACATGCCAGACATGGGACGACAACCCTCTTCCCTACCACCAGCACCGGCAGCCCCAAGCAGATTCAGACCATGCTGGATGCCTGTGCAACGGCTCAGAAGGACTGGACAACTGAGTTTGGATCAGCAATTGGCGGAGCACACCTATACGGCCCATTCTTTGCAAAAGAAAAAGTTGGTTGCCACAACGAAACGGGCTGTCGAATACCTTCCCCGAAAGAATTCGAATCCTACTTTAAATCAGGGATCGTTAAGATCGCGACCTGCGCCGCTGAATTGCCAGGTGCCGCTGCCTTCTACCGATACGCTCGCCGCAAAGGCTGCTTGGTCACCTGCGGTCATTCGAATTCCAGCTGGTCCGAGATGGATGCTGCCTATAAAAATGGTATGAGACACGTAGAGCATTTCTGGTGCGCCATGAGTACGGTGCCGTCTATCCGGAAGCGTCTTGGTGTGCCCATGCAGGGTAGTATGCTTGAATATGTGCTTGGCAATCCTGAGATGAGCACGGAAGTGATCGCAGATGGTATGCATCTGTCGCCAGAGCTACTCCGATTTGCTTGGCAACTGAAAACTTCGTCACGGCTCTGCCTGGTAACCGATTGCAACCGAGCGTTAGACATGCCACCTGGTCGATATCGCTTCGGACCTGAACAGGACGGTTCGTGGTTCACAAGTGACGGCAAAGTTGGTTGGGCAAGCCCCGATTCATTAGCTAGCTCAGTCAGCGGCATGGACCACATGATTCGCACCATGCACCAATCCACAGGCATTCCAATTCACGATGTGATCCGGATGGCATCGCTCACCCCCGCAGAACGACTTGGCATGGCCCCTCGCATTGGCAGTCTGAAACAAGGAAAGCAGGCAGATATTCTGATTCTGTCTCGACGCTTAAAGGTCAGGGACGTTTTCATAAGAGGACAGAAATTCGAATAGCGCGCACGATAACGGCATCGCAAAGAAACTTCGACAGCCCGGAGTTACGAGTCAGCAATCCGTGTAGTCACCTAGGGGCCCAGATCACTCATCCGCTGACTGACTGCGGCCATATCAAATGCATCTCTCGCTTCTTTCCCTTTTCCGATTGCCTCGAACGCCTGCCCCAAATTTCGATAAACCTCAGGCAACGCCCGCCTGCTGATCCTCTCATCCGGATTGGATTCAATCACCTGACTCCACTGCTCGACTGACTTATTCAACGATGCGACCGATTGCTCGTACAATCCGCTGCTCAGTGCATTCTTGCCATCGTGGTAAAGAAACAGGGCATACCATGCCCGATAGCCTACCGCGTCCGGATGCATTTGCACCTGAGCCGCATAGCCATCGACTGATCGACGCAGGGCTTCCTTCGCCTGACTTTTCAGTTCGCGAATTACATGCGGCGGAGCATCTTGGGCCTCTCGTTCCATCAACATCGCCAACTTAAAATGCGTGTGCGCCATTGCGTTGATGTACTTAGGAACGTTGGGATGCACTTCACACAGATGCGTGAAAGTATCAGCCGCCTCAGATAGTTGTGCGACACTTTCATCGAAATCCGGGTCCCCGACACTGATCAGTTGGTTATCGGCAAGCGCTTCGGAAAGTTCAAACAGTACAGTCTGATTATCAGGGTGCATTTCCTTCAACTCCCGCAACAGTTCAATCGACTCACGCGTGCTGCCGTCGACTCCTGTCTCTTATACACATCTGACGCTGCCGACGACTCCTTACGTGTAGAT
>CAJXTM010000468.1 GCA_913061385.1 uncultured Rhodopirellula sp.
GAGATCAGCCTCGGTCTCGTGGGCTCGGAGATGTGTATAAGAGACAGGCCAGAAACTCGGCGGCCCCAACAGGATATACACACCCTTCACAGCAAACTGCGGAAACCACAGCCAACGACCGCCCAGCGGATGACGGTCAACCCCGAGCAGCTTGAGCCACACCAACACGAAAAAAGTGCAACTGCATCACGGTTGGCAAATGAATGGCTACATCACTGCAAGACCAAGAACAGCTCTAGCAACGATGTTCGCTCACGATAACCCGGCTGTGACTTGCAGCATGCAGTGAATACCGAATGCACGACAACGCCATGCTATCCGTAAAGTTCCAATAATTCGTCGGGAACGCGTTGAGGGTTGCCCTGCCTATCAATCACCACCAAAGTGACGAACGCACTTACGAGTTTTTCTTCGTTACGTGTGATTTCATAGGCATGGACTATTTTCCCAACAGTTACTTTGTCAATCCGCGTCCGCACGCGAATCAAATCATCGTAACGTGCTGGTTTCCGGTACCTGCAGTCCACATGCACGACCACGACCAACTGGCCCGCGGACTCCATTTCACGGTAGCAACCACCCGATGCCCTCAGTAGCTCTGTTCTACCAATTTCAAAGTACCGCAAATAATTGGAATGGTGCACGAAGCCCATTGCATCCACTTCGTCATAACGAACACGCAACTCGATCTCGTGCTCTCTCATTCCATCTCATCTCTAGCTTGTTATACAAACGCTGCCAGCCAATGAACAAGCGGCTTCTTGTTCTTAGAATAGTCATTCCTAACAAGCATGCCGAGTCCCTCATATTTTGGCTGCCAGTAAGACAATCAAATTCTTGTCAGATCAAACGACCTGCCTGGCTATGGATGCCCCCCAAGCCGTCGCTTGCTGCAGATGCATCGACATCTTCCCACATCTCATCCATTCTCAACGACTGGAGGCACTGGGGAGAGCGATTTCATTGCTTTGGGCAGATGGCGTGAGACATTCAGGGGATACTCAAAAGCGTCAGGCAAACACTCAATCCGCATGGCAGAACGGACAACAGTTACCATGAACAGTGAACAACAAACGCCAATGATCGCGAGAGGGCAACGCCATCGGACGGTGAACAGCATTCCCTCTTCCTGTCCACAGCGACTCCTCAACGACTGCCCGTTCCCAAAATAAGGAAATCTCGATTGCGGCACACAAGCGATGCCGGATGCTTTTCATCCGATGGCGAAATCGAAATCCTGCACCTCATCAATATCAGCGGAAAGCCGGGACAGCATGGAAAACGGGGTAAGAACTACCCCACGCCGCCCATGCAACCCGGCGCCCGCGGAATGCATGGCGGCGCCGCAGGTCCCTCAGAACGTGGACACGACGCAGACGCGATCAACTTGCACCTTTGCCACGCCGGCGAACCCCAAAAACGCATCCTGAGGATTTCCGGAACTGTTCAGAAAGATGCAAGCGAGCATCAACTGGCCGTTGAGGAAATCGAGATCACCCCGGATGGCTACGTGTTCATCCGGGCAGTGGGCGGGCAGGGTGGCAATGGAGGACAAGGCGGAAATGGACAACCCGGCGCGACCGGCACACGCGGTCGAAATGCAAACCGCTACCGAAGAGGCACTGATGGTGGAAGTGGCGGAATCGGTGGTGATGCCGGAGATGCAACGGACGGATCCGATGGTGGCAGTGGAGGAGGGGTCCTGATCAATGTGAGCCACGACGAACTCGGGCTCTTGATGCTCACCAAGGGCAACCTCGTGGGAGGAGCCATTGGCTTTGCCGGTATTCCAGGTATCCCCGGTCAGGGCGGAAAGGGTGGTACAGGAGGCAGTTCCTATTCATGGACCGAATCCAGCACCTACCGCACACACGATGGAAAAACCAGAACCCGTCACACGAGACATTCCAATTCTGGCGGTCACACCGGCCCACGTGGACGCTGCGGCTTACCTTCACATTACAACGCCCACGATGGTCAACAGGGACCTGCCGGCAAACTTCAAATCCACGTAACGCACGCAGACGGCAGCCACACCTACCATGCCTCACCTTTCAACCTCGAGCTAGTCACATTCGATGTGTCGCGGGAAAACCACATCCTCGAGCCAGACAGCCTGATTTCGATTGATCACATTACAGTTCGCAACTCAGGTGGCATGCCGCTACCCAACAACTACCCGATCCGAATTTTCCTTGAACCAGACGACTGGTTCGAATGTGACGGAGCCAGCCTGCAACTACAACAAGCACTGCAACCCGGAGAATCGTCCACCTTCACCAGAGAAGGCATCCAACTGCGGATCGCCGACTACGTGGTCAATCAACCGCGTAATCGCCCCTTCCAACTGCGACATCCGGTCAACCCAGTGGCATGGATGGAGGGTGGTGTGGGTCGACCATTTCGTCAATTCGAGAACCCCGAAGAAATAGAAATCAAATTCCCCGTTGAACTTACATCCATTCGATCCCTAACAAGTTTAGCGCCGGGCGAATCAACAATTCTAACGTGGGCAATCACCAACACCAGTGAAGAAACCTTCGATCAAAAACATCTCTATCGTGCCGTGCATTCGTCGATTCGCCTAATGGCACCGAACTCAAATACCGCGGCGGACATAGCTCACGATTCAATCATTTTCTTTGATCCTGATGGCACAGAGTGCGACCTGCACAAGTCAGCATTTCAGCAACCTGTCCGCGATTTCCATCCGGGCGATGTGCACACCGTGAAAACCCGCGTTGGAATCAAGCGAGATGCCGACGCCAAATCGTACACCGAGCTTTTACTTGCAATTGACCTGCAATTGCAACGCCCAGAATCGAGCGAACGCAGCGAACAGTATCGAGGTGTTGACAGCCGGAAAATTCGAATACGGGTTTCAGAAAGTTATCGTCGCGATGCCGACGCTCGATTTCTGCTGATCGCTAATGAAAAAACAACGTCAAATGAAATAAAACAATGGACAGAGTTGGCAGATTACTTTGGTAGCGGAATCGACATATGGGACATCTCGTACTACGGTTTTCTGGACCTTGCACGAAACGTTGAACGTGGACAGTCATTGCTGGAACAATGGCAAGGAATGACGATCATTATCCCCAACAACTATTTTCCCACCCCCACTGGAACCACCTCCGCTTTCGCCCAGCTGTGCAAAACACAATTCCTGCATGCAGCCGCTGACTTTGACATCAATTTCTACATTGTTGGTGACTCACAAACGCGTGGCACCGAACAACTTGAGACCTCGCTGATCCCGGTTGAACAAACCAGTCATCAACGCAAATTTGCAAACACGAAGCTATTTTTACACGAGATCGAACGCTGGAATCATTTCATCGCTGAAGGCCAGCAGGTCGTGGGCGGTGACGGTTCAGACGTCCGTGACTTTGCAAATATTTCGCTAGGCGCGCTACACGAACTAACCATCACTAAGCGAACGTTTTTATTTCAGCCCTCAAATGCAGCCTTAGTGTACGAGGCGAGAAGCCTAGCCAGAAAACTGACGAGGGACGATCCTTTGCACCGCTGGATTGTGATCTATCGCCACGACACAGGTGACACAGATACCGGTTGGGGATTCTTCCGAGGAAGACAAATCGGCACGCTTGAATTACGCCGCACACTCGATTCCACCAAAGGCTCCATCGTCCATTACGAAGTCGAAAGCATCGACGCAATCGATCTCAACTTTATCGAGAGCAAATCAAATAAACACGGGATTTTTTTGGCGTTGAAGTTTGAAGACAAAGTCGATCGATTCATACGACTCGTCAGTGAACGCGCATTTCCACGTTACAACGAAAAGTACATCGACCGACCACTTGATGATATCGAAGTTTCGAAAATCGGAAACGAGCTTGTCGACTCCATTTTGAACGACATCTACAACGAACAGGAAAATGCACGAGAGTCGCGAATGTGGGGCAGGAGTGGAGTCAACACGTTATTACCCAATCTGAATTATCTTTCCCAACGGGCCATGAATTACAGCATTACTTACCCACAGATGCAAGAAAACAAGGTCAGCCTGAACCTGCTCATCGAATTGCTGGGCAGTCTGAGAGCATTGGCCGACACAGCGAAATCCGTGTGGGATTCATCCTGGTTGCCCACCTCCTATTTCAAACGCAGTCGAGCTGTATCCACCTACATGCACAAACAGATCGATAGCATTTTCACCAGCATCTTCGGGCGTGAACTCTCGCGGTGGAACAGGATAACCCGCACCGACAGCAAGGACGAACATTCAGGCAAGTCACGAATGAACGCTGCCAGAGGTTCGGCCCGCCATGCAGCAGATCAAGAAGCGAACAAGATCGCCAGACAGCGTGGGAAGGACAAAAGTTTTGGCCGTTACACCCGCGCTCAGCAGCAACCGGGGATCACCTACGACCCTGAGGTGTTGCTACCTGAATCAAGAGTCATGTCAGGGCGTGATTTTGACCAATTACTGGCCATCGAACGGGACGCCGCGAGAGAGCGACAGAAAACCGAGCAGGCCGTCCTCGCAAAGAGATCCGACCTGCTTGTACCGCTCGCCCGCAGCGAGGAAAGAAACAGTCTTTACCCTGTCTCTTATACACATCTCCGAGCCCACGAGACCGAGGCTGATCT
>CAJXTM010000469.1 GCA_913061385.1 uncultured Rhodopirellula sp.
GATCTACACGTAAGGAGTCGTCGGCAGCGTCAGATGTGTATAAGAGACAGCATAGGAATGCAGCACCACGCTTTGTCTTTTGTAAATAGAAAGAAAATGTGGTGAAATCAACTTTCTTTACTGCTCTGACCGCGATTATGGTCTTACTAATATCAGGCCTGAACGTTTCCGTTTGGGATCGACTTCTTCAACAGGAACCCGATTTTTTCGTCAAGCTCAGTGATGTTAAGGGAGACTACAGAAGCGAACCTGCCCCCTACATCAAAGTGGGTGACATCCAAGCAGAATCTGCATGATTTGCTGCGGAAGTATGAATACTTGATCTGGGGAGCCGAAGGTGACAACTTGTTTAGCGCAATCGGCAACGACCTCCAAACGAAGTACTGGGTCAATGGATCTGGAGTGAAGAGTCCGATGATCTCTGATCGCGTCGTTTTCGGAACTGAGTTCTGGTACCAGTAAGCCAGTTGAGTTTGACTGGTAATCGAAGTCAGTTGGCTCGACGTTCAGCATCTTGAATGCACGACCCAACAACACTCGTTGTTCTTTGCCAACGAAGGATGTGAGTTCTCATGGTTCCGACTCGGACATCGAATCCAACGCTCCCGTTGTTCCTTGTGATCAGCGACTGAATCCACCAATGGTACGATGGAACTGTGCTCCGAGCGGACGCAGCGAATTCTTTACGTTTTCGTCAGGGTTGCCAAACACCTCAAAGCTGTCAATTTCAATCATCCCCAATAATCGGTCAGCGAATTTCTCACCAAAGGTCTTGGTGTGAATCATAACTGCTTCTGAGTTGGCGTAATATTCAAAGAAGTAACAGGTCTTTCCGTCTGCGGAAATGGACCAATCGTACGTCAGTGTTCTCGGTTCATTGCTTTTTGTGTTCGTTACCATCTCGGTGTTAATCTTTTTCAAATTCTCGAGTTGCCCATCTTTCACGTTCGTGGTGATGAGCCAGTAGACGTGCTCAGATGCTTTGGAGTTTGGCTTGGATTCTTCGGCTGTTGTTTGCCGGTCACCTCCAAGTGTCACGCAAATACTGATCCAAAGAATTACCACAATGGAGATGGCGAATGAGATGTTTGTGTATTTCATGGTTTAGAGTTTTGCCAGTTTTTAAAAGATTAAGTAAGGATATTGTATCTCGCGGTTTCACTAAAATACCCGAAGCAATGGAAGGACGGCAGTGTTGTTTCGATGCAGAGCGGCCTTGGTAGCTCATGTTGAGAATCGGCAAAGCACCCCGTCAGGGTTGTGGTCTACAGGCTGATCAATTGTTTTGGTTCATCAATTCAAGTTTTTTGTATTTCCGCTGTGTATCTGCTCGTGAAATCTCGCATTGCTTTGTGGGTAGGCCTTCCCGAGGGAAGGTATTTGAGACTGTATTATTTGCTTGTCGGCTGAAAGTCAGCATTTCATGATGTTTGCAATCGATTCTGCAGCGGTCAGCTCGAGCATTGGGAACCGTTTGTGGTCTGGTTATTTAGAATAGGTTGGAAAGATATGAATGGTAAGTTTTCACACACCGGCCTGTTCGCGTGGAACTCTTTCTGGTCCCTGAGGATCGGTCTTTTGCTGATCATGATGGGAATGACCTTGGGGGGGTTCTCCATTGTCGCTGCTCAGGAGAATGACGCAGCCTCCAAGCCATCACCACTTTATGTGTTCCGATTCATTGAAGTGGAGCCTGAAAATGTGGCTGATTGGAAGCAGGCAGTGAAGGCGAAGCAACAGAAATTCAACACGGGCAAGGATTCATCTCAGTGGGGCACGTGGCGGATTCTAACCGGGCCTCGAACAAATCAATTTGCCAGAGGCTTTGGCACGACGAGAGAGTTGTACACTAACCCAATTCATCCCGTTCAGGGTATCGCAGGCTCATGGGAAATGCCGGAAGCGAGTTACTGGCTAGAGCATGTGTCGCCGTTGCAGAAAGATTCGGGTAATCAACAGGTATGGAGACCCATTGAAGGGCTTTATTCGAAGGGAATCAGGAGTCCCGCTGAACCACGATTCTTGCAACATCGGCGGTGGCGAATGAAGCCTGGAATGTATCAACGACTAGAGGCCAATTACAAAAAGCTGATTGCGGCTTTTGATCATCTGAAAAAGCCTGTCGACTTCAGTATCGCGAGGTTGGAAGATGGTGGCGATTTCATGATCTATGCTGAGAGCCTCGCCTACAATGATACCGCCGACATGCCGGGTATTGGCCGAGTGCGAGAAGCATTCATCGAACTGCACGGATTAGGTGAATGGGAAAAGTATCTGCAGGAGCATAACGCCGTCATGCAGGAAAATGCGATCGTCGAGACCGAAACATGGATGTACGAAGCTGGCCTCAGTAATTTGGCCACCATGCCCGATTCAGATAATGCTAAGGCCAAGGTCCAGGAACACATCAATCGTGTCGTTGCATTCTTTGGAAAGCAGGATGTCGAGGCTTTGATGGATGAATTTGTTGATGGCGGGATCCGTTCAGTCAGCACCTCACGTGGCCCCGCACAAGGGAACAAGGCTTTAAAGAAATCGTTGATGCAGTCCTTTAAGGGTGATGCCACGCCAGACAATTCCACTCTTGTGGGCGAAATCCTCCATGCACGATTCGTCGACCTTAATACGATACTTGCTTACGGTACCTTTACCGTAACGAATGAAGACGGGGCTGTCGTTCGTTCCGGCAAGTGGGGCGATGTGCTCAGGATTGAAGATGGTAAGGCGAAATTTCTGCTGCAGTCAGCGTACGCAGAAAGCTTGGAATCGATGTCTGCCCCAGCCTTCACTATTGATGAGGCGACAGATGAACAGAAAAAGAAAAGCGATTTTCAGCGAGTCCATCGCTCCATCAAACGATTTACTGATGCTTACAATCGCGGGGATGTGTCAGCACTGACGGATGAGTTTACAAAGGACGCCGTGCGTGTCGTCTCGGGTTTATCGGGCGTGCATGTAGGCCATGATGCAATCCGGAAATCGTTTGAATCCAAATGGTCCGGCGAGGTCGATCTTGCCAGTGGCAGTGTGCTAAAAGCACGTGTGTTGCATACAACACCAATCAACTCCAGCTTGACTGGTGGCGCTGGGATCTGGTGGTTAACCTCCGGCGAGGGCCAGATCATGGATGGAGGCTATTGGGGAAACGTGTTCCGCACAAATGGTGATGAAGTCAAGCTGCTGCTGGAGTGTGCGGGAAGCCAGAGTCTCACCAACTAAAGCGGTTGTGTTTTCACGTGGAAGTATACGATCCGCGTTGAAAGTATGCTCACTTGTGTGTCGAAATGATTGCACCGAACCCACCGTATTATCGATCAGGAATTTTCACGTCAGACGATCTGGTCGGTGGATCGAAGCTCAACCGTTCCAGCAACTTTCAAACGTTTGATCGCATTTTATGTACTGCGACACAACGGTTTTCTTTCGCTAGGATCAAACTCATTTGATAAAAGCCAGCGGTCCTATCAGTAGTGAATCATGATAGTACTTTTCGCAAAGAGGGGTGCCCATGTTTCGAATCTTGCGTCAACTGTGCTGCATCAATCCGTTCAAGGGTGATGTGTCTGTGTCTAGGGTCTGGATCACGCGACCCGCGGCGCGACGTTGCCATTTCCGACGCGCGGTAATTATTGCCAGCCTCTCGATATCCTCGCAACCTTTTTTGCAAAGGCTGACGCAGAGAAGAGCCGAGCGAAGCATAACCGTTATCTGGAAATACCTGGTTTCGATCCCGTTCTTGTCACCAGAGATCCCGAAGTCGTTCGCGCTGTATTCACGGCGACCGGTGTAGGCGAGGGGCGTTTGGATCGTGATACCATGCCTTCCACAGGAATCGCTCGCGCTACAGGTTCGGATACGCTCCTTTTTCCCAACGGTCCCGAATGGCAAACCCACCGTAAAGCGTCAGCCAAGGCCGTTGGGAAAACAGCGTTATTCACTGATGAAGTGTTTGAAGAGTTTGAGCAGACATTTCGAATTAATGTTGAGCAACGTATTGATGAGCTGAAGCACCATTTTGAGTCGAGTGGAAAGACCGAGATTGAAATGGCTCTTGAGCCAGAGATCAAGTGCATCATGATAGAGATGCTGCTTTTGAATTTCTTTGGGGCAGAGGTTGATCCTGCTGATATCCGACAGCGCTATATACCGGCGATTGACAAGATCATTGACCATATCGTTCGCGATACGATCGACTATCAATTTAATTTCGCGCGGTTTCCACGAAAAAAATCCACCCGGAAGGATCTTGAACTTGAGGAAGCGTTTTCCGTGTTTGAGCATTTGACTGATCTATCGATGGCACCCAGAGCAGCAGGCGTCTGTGCTTGGGCACGAGTTGATCAGAAGTGGGCTGATGAAGATCTACGCAATAATGTGAAAGTGTTTTCGGCAGGCGCTCTCGAGGCTACGACTTCCTATGCCGCTTGGGCAATGTCGCACCTCGCGCGAAATACTCAATGCCAGTCTCGGGTGTTCCGGGAAGTCAGGTCGATCGATTCGTTTAAAACAGATGCAATCGATCAAGCACCTTGGTTGAAAAATGTACTTCGTGAAACGCTTCGACTCACACCTGTCTCTTATACACATCTCCGAGCCCACGAGACCGAGGCTGATCTC
>CAJXTM010000470.1 GCA_913061385.1 uncultured Rhodopirellula sp.
CGGATGCTGGCTTCGTCAATGACCGATGCACCATCGTCAGCCAATGCAATTCCGTGTTCGAACATGCCTGTGAAAAGCAGGCTCATGAACGCAATCGTTTGGAAGCAGGAAAGCACAGTCCAGTCGCGATTTTTATTTTCCATAGATCTTCTCGTTGTCACTGTTTCCACCGCTCATCAGATAGGCGAGCAGATCTCGTAATTCTTCTGCATTCAATCCGTCGATCAGGCCTTTGGGCATTTGCGACACTTCCGAAGGACGTACTGCTTCGACATCTTCGATCTTTAGGGTGATCGGGTCTGCCTTTGGGTCTGATGGGTAAATGATCAGCATGTTGTCCGCTTCGGAAACCAGGCCACTCAGGGTTCGACCATCTGCAGTCAGGACGGTTGAAGCTTGGTACTGATCGGAAATGACTTTGCTAGGATCAATGATATGATCGATGACATAGTTCACATCGAATTTGTTGGGAATGCTGGTCAGGTCAGGGCCGACGTTACCACCCAATCCGTTGTGCCGGTGGCATTTCCCACAATTGGCTGCAAAGTAAAGGCTGCGTCCATTTTCGAAACTGGCTTCTTTGAAACGCGTTGCCTGCGATCTGGCCTCTGGCAGCGTCCACTCACGACCTGGCCCCGCGATTTTGGTGATTTCAAAATCGGGGACTGGATCGTAACTTTCACCCGTCAGGTCCTGTAACGCGACGCGTTCCGAGTCTAGGCAGTTTGCTAACGCCTCGTCGCGAATGTTCCGCATGAATCCGGGGAAACTGGATCCACCAGAAGATTTTGCTGCTTCATTCAGGAATTCAAAGAATGTTCGTCGGTCATCAATCGTCCATCCCGTTCGCAGATTGCGCAATGCGAGTGCATAACCAATTTCGCGGCTGGGAGGATGATTGGCAAGGATTCGTTTGACCGTACCACCGTAGCCTCCATTGCGTCCTGCAAGTTCTGTCCAGTCAGGAATCACTGGGGGCTCGCGATCGACGATTAATTGAACTGCTTTGGAGGCAACGGTCGGAGAACGCAAATATACAAGCAAGCGAATGAGTTCTGTGTTCACGTCGGGGTTCGAGTGAGGGAGCATGTCATCAAAGCGTTTTAGCAAGGCCAGTCGCTGTTCACGATCAGGAGCTCCCAGACGCATGCAAGTCAATGAAACAGCACGCAGAAGCCCCAGTAGCTGTGAATCGCTTTCGACTTTGGCGTTCGTAAGTTCGTTTAAGAGAACGGACTGAAGGGAAATATTGATCCCTGAGTCCGCTCCGACACGAGCGAGCGCAAGTGCACTCGTGATGAAGGCTTGTGGGTTTTTCTCTTTGAGTACACGGTCGGCCCAAAGAACCACTGGCTGTGATTCCACTGCGACGCGGGCTGCACCACGCAGGAATCTGTCCTCGCTCGAAAGATAGGGCCATGCGTCATCTAACGCAAATTCAGCCTCCTGCTTATTCAACTTTGCGCCATGATAGGCTTCCAAACGTCGGCGGACCTTGCGTGCATCAGCGACTGCAGGCGAAAGTTCAGAGTCTGCTGGGGACGTTGGCTTGGCGCCCGTGTAGCGAACACGATAGAGAGCCGAGGCTGCACCGCGGCCGCCGACAGTGAAGTACAGCAGGCCATCCTCGCCGATCACAGCGTCGGTGACCGGTAAGGGAGATCCTGTCACGAACGGTTCGCTCGTACCGGTATAGCCTGCACCCTCGGGGGTCATGTGGATCGCGTAGATGGTTCCAAATGTCCAGTCGAGTGCGAACAAGGCGTCCTGGTATTTGGCGGGAAAAGCTGCTCCGACTCCAGATGCGATTCCAGTAGGTGAACCAGGGCCAATCTCAACCACTGGTGGCAGACTGTCTTCAAAGTAAGTTGGCCACTTGCCGGTTCCACTACGCCACCCATAGTCAGCTCCACTGACGACCTGGCAGATTCGGGTTGGACGATACCATGGTGATCCCATGTCCCATTCCATGTCCGCATCATAGGTGAACATGTCACCAAAGCGGTTGAGGGTAATGTCGTACTGGTTGCGGAATCCGATGCAGACCAATTCCTGTTCAAGTGTTTCAGGGTTCAGTCGCGTGACCCATCCGCCGGGGGCGAGTTTTCCTCTGGCATGTCCGTTCGCATCCCACATGCGAGTGAGCAGCAAATCTTCCTGCCATGATTGCACACGAGACCGCGACAATTCTGCCAGTGGAGCATGGTTTCCACCGGCCATGTAGATGCCCTTGTTGTCCTCTGTCTTGATCACCGCGTGGTTTCCGTGTTCACCACCGCCGCGTTGACTCGGAACCTGCTCTGCTTGATTCAGTACGCCGTCTCCGTTGGAATCGGTGACGCGATAAAGATGGCCACCATTTTGGTGAAACCACAATGCGTTGTATGCCCAAAGCATACCTTGGGCACCGCTAAGTCGACTTTCCGTTCCGGGGCGATTTACTTCCAGCGGTTGTACCGTCGCACTGGGGCCGTCGTCTGACTCATTCACTTCAATCCAAAAGGCTCCCTTACCTCCTTGGTCACAGGCGATCAATTTTCCATTGGGCCCAGTGGTCAGTGAAACCCACGATCCTTCCGTGTCTTTGGGAACTTCGTAAACCAATTCTACTGAAAAGTCATCTAACGCCTGCGGTGGAGTTTTGGCAGCAGGGGTGGACGCTCCCTGTTTTCCAGGGACCCCCCAAGGGCTGGCCCCCATGGTTCCCACCTTGGTCAGTTTTCCAGACCATTTCGAAGCATCGTAATCTTTTCCAGTCCATTCACCCGCCGGCAATTTGGCATTCATCTTCCATTGGTTGTTTGACAGAATGTTAAGGCTTTCTGCCCCCTGCTGTTTGACGACAAGCTTGAACGTAAAGCCGGCCGGACCGCCTTGGTTTGCTGCTTTGACCGCGATCGTATTAACACCCGAGACCAGTAACTTGGCAACATCTTTTTGAATGGGTGAGGACCAATCTCGACTTTCTCCTACAAGGTTGCCATTTACCCATAGAGTCATGGTGTTGTCGCAAACAGTAAAGAGTGAAGCGGCCGTTACCTTGCCCGATACGGTGAACTGTTCTTGAAGGTAGATTGGTTGGTTGCTGGAGCTTCCGCTTGCATCCCATATCCAATCAGCACGCGGTTTCTCCATTGGGAAATCTGCCGCTGCAGCATCAAGGCCAGCTGCAGATACAGAGAATAGGAACAATCCAATTGTTAGATGTCGATAAATCATGAGTGCGTTCTCTTCGGATGACAAAATTCGCGAGTGTCTATCATAACCGATGAGCCGCGATACTGTTGCGATACTGTTCCATGCAGCGACCGCGTTCGAAGCAGCATCCGCCAGCTTGATTCGATACAGCTTGATTCGATGGATCGACTCACCTTTTCTGATCGCGTCGGTTGTTCAATAAGAATTCGAAAAGATTGGTTGGGCGTCATGGATATGTAGCGGTTTGCCTCAGCGAGAGTACTTTGCTTATCAATCAAACCTTTGGCCTTGGAATTGACTGTTAGAGGTTTCATTCAAGCAAGCACGCATGCAAAAGCATCCAGTCGGCATTGGGGACAGTGCGTCTTGGTGGTTTTCTAAATGTCTTGTTTCGCGAAGGACGAGGAATCGTCGAGATCTGTGGTCGCGGTGAAGCATGTCGCAGTGCCAGTGCCAGGTCGCAGTGCCAGTGCCAGGTCGCAGTGCCAGTGCCAGTGCAATTACATCGCAGTGCCAGTGCCAGTGCCAGTGCAATCACATCGCAGTGCATTTAGGTCACAGGAGACGTGATGGAATTGGGTGCTGGGGCGGCCCGAATGCTTGGAAGTATCCGGAGTTTGGACTGGGAGCTTGCATCCAGCGGTCGGGCAGCAAAGTGCAGCCTGCTAGCATTGCATGCAAATGAATTGCGATGTTGTATCTAGCTGGCGATCGTGTGGACCTAGTGGCTCCAGTACGACACGGTGCAACGGTTTCCGGGTGGCTAGGTTTGCCGATTACGTTGAGTTTGCAGAAAAATCTGGTTTTTCTGATTTTTAGGGAATGTTCACACCCTGCCTTGTCGATAAGCCTTTTGAGCCGGTAGCTGAGAAGATTAAGTTTTTCAGCGATCGGGTCATAAACAGGGGGGGAAACCTGTTTCGGTGATGTTTCACAACACGCCATCCTAGCTTTCCTTTGGTGAAGCCAGTGTCAATCCTCCGTCTTTCTATCAATACAACTCTTGTCTTTGCCGCTTTGCTGGTGAACGACATCCAAGCTCAGGAATCTGTCCGGGGCCGCAGTGTTCGCCAAAGTGAACAAGCAGCTCGGGCAAATTGGCAGCCAACACGCTCGAGGGTGCAAAGAACTCGCATCGCGGTGCCTGACTCCGAGCCCCGAGGAACTGCCCGACCAGTTCAACAAGTGCAGGTCGAAGGACTTCCGAGTCCACCCCCTGAATCAGCGATTTCAATTGTCACGCCATCCGATTCTGGGTCGCTTGATGGTCAGATCACTCTCGCCCCGGTTTACGAAGGCGAGTTTCTTGGAGAGCAATTTTCAGGTGACTGCGGTTGTGATGACCCTGGTTGCGTGGGTTGCGACACCATTGGTTGTGATGGAGGCTGTGGCTGTCTCTTATACACATCTCCGAGCCC
>CAJXTM010000471.1 GCA_913061385.1 uncultured Rhodopirellula sp.
CATTTAAACGCGTCCCGGTCCCACAGGGTTCACCCCGTGGGGGCTTATTGGGGATGGCGGCAATTTTGGCCATGGGATCCGATGGTGAGCGAGCATCACCGGTTGAACGTGGTGCTTGGGTGTTACGCAAAGTGCTACACAACCCACCTCCACCAGCACCCCCAAATGTCCCGCAACTAAGCCGTCTGACCGACAAACTGCTATCCGCAAGAGAGCTGCAATCTGCGCACATGGAAGAACCACAATGTGCTCAGTGCCATCGAAACATCGACCCGATCGGCTATGGTTTACACAACTTTGACGCCACAGGGCGATGGCGTGACGAAGAGAACGTGAGTTTAACTTCGAACAAGAAGGTCCAAAAAAGCAAACGATATCCAATCGATCCCAGCGGGGTCCTACCAGGCGGCCAACGCTTTTCCAATTTTTTCGAAATGCGTGATCAGATAGCGACACACGAACAAGACTTTGCCCGTGGTTTTTCCGAGTCACTGATTGCGTACGGACTGGGCAGGCCCTACGGATTCTCAGACAGGCTTCTGGCTGAGGAGATTCTTAAAAAGGCCGGTGACCGCGAAAACGAAATCAGTGTCTTCATTCACACCCTGATTCAATCCAAAGCGTTCCATCAAAAATGATGTCCGTCGGCCAATCAAGGCCAGCAGCCCGCGCCACACAACACAGAAAGCTGCTGGAAAATCAGAACGAGTAGACTTCAACCCGTCCGAAGTCGTTGAACTTTCCCTTTTTATTTTTCTTCGGCTGACTCTTTGCCCCCGCTAACAGAACCTGCTTACCATCAGCCAGATACACGGCCTCCGTCACTCGGTATCCTGTTTTCAAAGATGCAATTCGTTCACCGGACTGGTGATCGAATAGAGCGGCGTTCCAGTCGCCACCTCGAAGGCGGCCCCCCATCACGAAATGGCTGGCACTCGGGTGAACTGCAATCGTTTCCATCAATCCCTCACCGGCGTCGCCTGCATGCGTTTGATCAACCATGGCTGGTTCTTTGCCGCTCCAGTTCCAACGTTGCCACAACTGCTTGCCATTTCCTGCCATCGGGTCACGCATCGGCCCCATGCCAGCCAACAACAGGTTTTCACCGTCGGAAGAAAACTCCATCGAGAAGATTCCACCCAGATAACAATGACTTTTAATGACACCCCAACTTGTAAAGTCCGGAGTGGTCCACTTTGCGACCAAGCTTCCGTCGTTGAGATCGTAAATCCGAACCTCGCCCATCAAATTGCCTGCGGCAACCAGATTGCTGTCAGGACTGATCGCGACAGCTTGAACTGACGGCACATGCGACAGACTCCGAATCAACTCGCCAGTCTCAGCCGACAGAATCCGAATGGATGGCTCCCGCTCGGCCTGCGGCTCATACTTATATCCGCCTGCGATGTATTGACCTGTCACTGACGCGATCCAATGTTGATCAGGCGAAAGAGCCATGTCCCATGACCAGAAGTCATGAATTTTCTGACGTCTAACAAGGGCATTGGTCCCAAGATCAAACCACCGTACTTCCCCGTCATATCCGGTCGTGATAACACGTTGGTCACCAAACCATGCGACTGAACTGACGTAACTTTCATGTTGGTAAAGTCGTTCGTGCTCGCCACTTTCGAGATTCAATCGATAGACGCCGTGCAAGCACCCTACCACAGCTTCGGATGCGTCGGAGGACACCGCGGCGGCTAACACCCCACTTGGCAAATCAAAGTCTCGCGTGCGTTTCAATTCAATTTTTTCCATGACAAATGTCTCAGACGAGGATCTCGCGGATGGGTTGGGTATCCTCTTCAACACGACGAAAGGTAGGCAGACCTGGCAAGTCATACTCCTGATGCGGATCGACACCCAACGCCTCGAATATCGTGGCGAAGAGGTTGCGATTGTCGACTTGTCCCTCCACGACTTCGAACCCAAGAGGATCGGTCGCTCCGTGCACAACACCTCCGCGAATGCCACCACCAGCCATCGCCATGCTCCACGCCTTGGGGTAATGATCACGGCCACGAGCATCATTCAACCATGGCGTCCGACCAAACTCACCCATGGCAATGACCAGCGTGTCCTGCAACATTCCACGATCTTCCAGATCGGTCACCAACTGGTAAACAACGTTGTCAAGCTCGGGAACAAGCATCTGATGCATTTCATGTTGAAACACATGATTATCCCATGGCATTCCATTAGCGACCATCACAAAAGTAGATCCGTTCTCGATCAAATGTCTGGCTTGCAGCGCGTGTTGTGCAAAGGCCCCACCGCCATACCGCTGGCGATCTTTTTCTGGAAGCTGATTCAAATCGAACAGCGGAGCACAGCTCATCAATCCATTCACTCGATTAAAGGCTGCATTGTGCGATGCAGCAGCCTCACTGCGTTGATCATTTTCAAATTTGCGACTCAGAAAGTTCCGCAACGCTTCCCGATCAGCGTGATCCACCTGGCTGATGCCCTGCAGGCGATTAATATTTGGAATGGAGTAGTTCCCACCGGCTCTGATCGGGCCATACTCGGCCCCCAACCAACCGGCCCAATTGCCAGCTTTGAACTGTTTAAATTCATTCCCTTCTGGGCACGGATCGAGCAGCACAAATTGTGGTACGGGACTATCCAATTGCCCCAATTGCTTAGCAATCACTGAGCCCAGAATAGGACGCGTGAACGGTGGTCGCGGCTTATCACCCCGAGTGAGAACATCAATCCCTTGAAAGTGCTCCCCAGGTTCCGTCTTCATGCTGCGGATCACTGCCAACTTATCCATGATCGTCGCACACTGCGGCATCAATGAACTGACCTTTACGCCCGGTAAGTTCGTTGCGATCGCCTGAAACGGACCACCTGTCTCAGTACCAGGCTTGGGATCCCATGTTTCAAACTGGCTGGGAGCACCACAAAGCCAAAGCAAAATGCATTTCTTACCTGACTTCTTCGCGACATCAGCCAAGGCAGGAACGGAAAATAAACCGCTGAAACTACCCGTTGATGCGACACCTGCTGCCATTGCCCCCTGCAAGAACAATCGCCGGTGCACGACATGTTCGGAACTGCCGCAAGTGCGACTGGATGAACTGCGGCTCGATGAACTGCGGCTCGATGAACTGCGATACTCTTTCATAATCTGCAAAACTCACTCAGTGGTTGTACCTGAATTCCGCGCTTGTCAGCATCGACCAAGCGACCTGCCGAATCGCCTCTGTCGTACTAGCTCGGTTACTGAGAAATGAACCCACCACAGTTGATTCCTCGGCATCCGGCGCACGTGCAAACATGACCTGAAACAATTCATTGACCCGCTGCTGATCGTCATCCATTTTCTCCAGGCGTGGAATCAAGTGCGATGGCTGATTACTGGAGGCCAACAAATCATGGATGTTCTGGTTGTTGCTCAAAAACAACGATTCTTTGACGCTTGCGATCTGATCGTTTGGTAACAAGTCCGGAAACTGCTGGCGAAACACACCAGCGAGCCCTGAATCCCCGCTCGATTCTCCCCACAAAGCAATTTGAGCAGACCTTGCCAGCTGCTCTCCGGTCAACGAGCGTTCCAGATAATAGGCGAACGTCGCAGGGTCATCGACACCTTCAGGACGACGAGATGCCAACTGGTATGCGTCACTGAAAACGACAGCACGAACCAAACGCCGCACGTTGTAGCCATTGTCTCTGAAATCCTGCGAAAGCCAGTCAAGCAGTTCGGGATGGCTTGGATCATGCATGCTATCCATCTCATCATAGGGGTGGACAATCCCGCGGCCCATCAGCAACGCCCATACACGATTGACGAGTGCGCGTGCCACACGGGGATGATCACGAACCACTTCGGTGACAAACTTCTCGCGGCGTGAAAACGCCGGGACACGCGGTGCATTCTCAATCGCACCAGGTTTATACAGGTCATCTGAGTCGGACTGTTTTTCGTCTTTACCTGGCCGCTGTTCATCCACTGCATCAACGTCGAGAAATGTCAGCAGATTCGGCGTACTGTCTCCCAACAGATCCGCAAATTCCGAGAAACCGCCAATCGCACTTTCTGCGACCTGCGGCCCCCCGTTAGTGTTCTCGTTCTTCCCTCGATTAAAAAAAGCTACCAGCCCCCAATAGTGGGCCTGCTTGATCTCGTCGACCAGCATGTGATCGTGACACTGAGCGCATTCGATACGGATCCCGAAAACAGCAGGAGCCACTGCCTCGGCAATCTGTTGAAAGTCATTATTGCGTTCGAATAGAAACCAGTTACTGCCACGCCGTGCCTCGTTTGCTGGTCGGGCAAGGATAATTTCTTCTACAAATTCATTCCACGGCTGATTCACACGAACAGCATTTTCAAGAAACGCCCGCCATTGATGCTGCCTGCGTTTCATATACTTGTCCTCTGCTGCTCGCCCCATCAACAGAGTATCGAACAGGTCGGCCCAATGAATAACGTGCTCTTCACTTTGCAATAGCTGATCAACCAAACGGGCACGCCGCACCGAGGGCAAAGAACCGTCTTTCAGAAACGCATTCAGTTCAGAGGTTTTCGGAATCCGTCCGACTAAATCAAGATAAATCCTGTCTCTTATACACATCTGACGCTGCCGACGACTCCTTACGTGTA
>CAJXTM010000472.1 GCA_913061385.1 uncultured Rhodopirellula sp.
ACGTCGACTGCAGGCTGAGGTGCTGCTTGATGCGATCGACGAATTGACAGGCGCGACCACGAATTTTGCAAACTTGCCCTTGGGCACGCGGGCAATTGCTTTACCTGACAACAGTTACAACAAGTCTTCGCCGTTTTTGCGAGTCTTTGGGCGGCCCGAAAGCTTGAGTGTATGCGAGTGTGAGCGGGTTCAGTCTGCTAGCCTAGCGCAAAGTCTGCACCTTATGAATGCCTCGGATTTGAAATCGAAGCTAGCGGTTGCAGGTGGTAAAGCTGAAAAACTCGCCGCTGAAAAAACACCGCTGGCTGAACGAGTTACCGAACTTTACTTCGCGGCGTTTGCACGCCCACCTAACGATATAGAGTTGGGTGTGGCTTTAGAGTTTCTCGCTTTCGAGAAACAGGGTGGCGACAAAGAAGACACGGTGCCCGTGGTAAATCGCACTCAATTTGAAGATCTGATTTGGGCCTTGATCAACACCAAAGAATTTCTGTTCAACCATTAGGAAATCGTGAGCATGAAAACAAAGGAATTGAAAATGTATCGTGTTGCTCGGGCGACTGCCGTCCTCGTGCTGCTGTGGTGGTTGGGGCAGGATGGCGATGCGTGGGGGCAGGCCGTGTGTCTGCCGGCACCGCGGTTGTTGACCACGTTTCCAATGGGAGCTCAAAGCGGCACGGAAATGGAACTCGTTGTTACGGGGCAATATCACGAGAATGCGGGTGAGTTGCGGTTTTCGAATCCTGAGATCGTAGCAGTGCAAATTGCGGATCCGAGTGGAAGTTCCGCCGTGGGACGTTATCGGGTTACTATTCCCCAAGGCACACCACCAGGGTTAGTCGAAGCGAGCCTTATGACACGCCTGGGATTGTCCTCATCGCGGATATTCACAGTTGGCGTGTTGCCTGAGGTGTCGCAGACTAAAGGGAATCAGCGGCTGGATACGGCAATGCCAATGGATTTGAACTCCGTATGCAATGCAGCCATGACTGCGAGAGCAATCGACTTTTATCAATTCAGTGCAAGTCAAGGACAACGGGTCTTGGTTGATTGTGCTGCGAAGGGCATTGATTCGAAACTCAATCCTGTGGTGATCGTTGCGGACTCAGAGGGGCAGGATATTGCAGTTGAGCGACGTGGAGGAGCGATAGCCTTTGATGTGCCTGAGGATGGTAAGTATGTCATCAAGGTTCATGACCTGACATTCAAAGGTGGCGAGCATTACTTTTATCGTCTGAATGTTACTGAAATCGCTGAGGGACAGGATATTGCACGGCACGCGATGACGAAGAAGGTAAATGCATTTTCATGGCCGCCGTACGGACTTCCGCCAAGTACCGCGGACACAGAGATTGAGCCGAATGACAATGGCTCGCCTCAGAAAATTCAGTTGCCATGCGATCTCACGGGAAGTTTTGCAAAGGCTGCGGATACAGATGTTTTTGAGTTCACTGCAAAGAAAGGTGAAACCTGGTGGGTTGAAGTTGCGTCAGAGCGGCTGGGACGACCGACCGATCCGACGGTGATTGTTGAATATGTGGATCTATCGGGCCCTGAACCGGTGGTATCCGATGTTGCCGAGTTCAACGACATTCCAAGTCCGATCAAAGTGTCATCGAATGGCTACGCCTATGACGGGCCACCTTATAATGCGGGTTCTTCAGACGTGCTTGGTAAATTTGAAGTCAAGCAGGACGGCGTTCACCGTATTCGGATCGCTGATCTGTTTGGTGGGACGCGCAATGACCCGGCCAATATCTACCGGCTGATCATTCGGCAAGCTGCGCCTGACTTTGCACTGGTCGCATGGGGATTGCACATGCAATTACGGAATGGCGATCGTAATGCATTATCGAAGCCCATCGCTCTAAGAGGAGGGGCAACGATGGCAATTGAAGTGGTTGCCATTCGACGTGATGGGTTCGATGGGGAAATTGAGTTGGCAATGGAGAACCTTCCAGATGGAGTGACGTCGAACGGGTTGACCATTCCTGCCGGAAAGAGTCGTGGAATTTTACTCGTTACAGCTAACGAGGCCGCACCACGTGGGGTGAGCGTTGCACATTTTTCGGGTTCTGCAGTGATTGGTGATCAAAGGATCACACGCCGTTGTGATCTTGCGTCGATGGCTTGGCCCGTACCCAACCACTGGAGCGAAGTACCCAGCCCGCGGTTGCTTGCTGATGTTCTTGTTTCTGTTGGCGGTGATGAGCCTGCTCCGATTTCCATCGCTCCACGACAAGCAAAAGTATGGGAAGCGAAAGAGGGTGAAAAGCTGACGATACCGTTGATTCATATGCGGCGGGGAGAATTTTCTGGTTCGATCATGGCCACCAAAACCTTGGGTGCGGGGTTTGAAACTGTCAAATTCGACTTGCCATTGGATCAGGATGCATCTGAGGCTGTGTTGGATCTTGCCGCCCTGAAAACGCCGGCCGGTGAGTACCTGATCGCTTTCTACGGTGGTGCGGTCGCAAAATACCAGCACAATCCAGCGGGTGTTACACAGGCAAATGAAGCGTTAGAGCTGGCAAAAGCAGCGTTTGCAGAGGTGACCTCAGAAGTTGCGAACCTCAAGAAGATAATCGCGGCTGCTTCTGAGGAAGAAAAAAGTAAGTTGCAACGGAGGCTCGAAGCCTCGCTTGATCAAGAAAAGAAAGATGCGGCACGAGTCAAGTCTGCAACCAACCGAGTCAAGACGGCGAGTTCTGCAGCGAAAGCCAAGGATATCGTCGACATCGTCGTTTCAGAACCAATCAGGATTCGTGTTCACCCACGGGAAAGCAAATGAGTAGCAATCCATTTCATGCGTCGTCATTGCATTGTCCTGGGCCAGCGAGCTTGGATCGACGTGGGTTCATGCGTTTTGGTTTGGCTGGGTTCACCAGCCTGAGCTTGCCAGGATTGTTACGTCTTCGCGCGGCTAATCCCGACGCAACAAAAAAACCAAAGTCAGTGATTCTTGTTTGGAAGCCAGGTGGCTGTTCGCACATCGATACGTATGACCCGAAACCC
Source organism: uncultured Rhodopirellula sp. (assembly GCA_913061385.1). Classification (GTDB taxonomy): domain Bacteria; phylum Planctomycetota; class Planctomycetia; order Pirellulales; family Pirellulaceae; genus Rubripirellula. Next base: position 3,016 of record CAJXTM010000472.1, read on the forward strand.
GATGCAGCAAGTGAGTATCGTGGGCCCTTTGGTACGATTCCTACCAAAGTCACGGGAATGCGTTTCACCGAGTTGCTGCCCCGACAAGCTGCGCTGGCAGACAAGTTCACCGTGTTGCGCTCAATGCACCAGGGTGCGGGCGGCCACCCAGCTGGATCGATGCAGATGTTTTCGGGTGATTCGGATACACGGGATAAACCTAAACCACGACTGCCGGATTGGATGTCGGTGGTCAACCATCTGCGGTCGCAACAAGGCGTGAGAAGTAATCCGCTGCCGCGTTATGTTGGGGTGAATCCGCCAACCACCTACAACGGCCCAGCATATCTTGGGGATGCCTACGCTCCATTTGCGGTATCCGGTGATCCCAGTAATCCAAAATTTTCTGTTCCGAATATCGGTCTGACGAACACGAAAGAGGTGGAGCGTCTGGATCGCCGCATTACGCTCCGGAAAAACCTTGATAGCCTGCAAAGGGCTTTTGATACCTACGGAGAATTGGAGGCGCTCGATCAATTCGAGACGCAAGCCATGACGTTGTTGACTAACCCACAGACCAAGGAAGCTTTTGACCTGTCACGCGAAGACGACGCGACTCGCGATCGGTATGGCCGTAATTCGTGGGGGCAACAGCTCTTGATGGCACGACGGTTGGTAGAAGCAGGGGTCGAGGTCCTAACGACAAGCTTGCGTGGGCCGCTCTGCGGCAGAGTCAACAATTGGGACGATCACGCCGTCAATCATCATGTGTTTGATGCGATGCGATTTCGTTCGCAGGCTTATGATCAGGCAGTCGCCGCCTTGATCGAGGATATCTATGAGCGTGGACTAGATGAGCAAGTGCTGGTTGTGGTTACCGGTGAATTTGGGCGTACGCCAAAAATTAACTATCAACCCAGTACAGGTGCGGGTAACGCTAGCGCCGCAGCTGGCACCAAACAGCCAGGTCGGGATCATTGGCCGCGAGCTTTTAGCAATATCTGGTTCGGTGGTGGAATCGAGACCGGACGATTCATCGGTGCAACGGATCCGCGTGGTGAAGATGTCATCCAAAGGCATTGTGGTGCTGGCGACTTTTTGGCCACGATCTATCATCATTTGGGGATTGATTCGTCCAAGGTATTCCTCAATGACTTCAATGGCCGCCCAACTCCGATCGTGGATCATGGTCGGCCAATCAAGGAACTCATGGCTTGATCGAGCACTGTGAGATTCAGATGATTGGGTGATTCGGTACGAACTGGATTGCGACGCTATTCGATAGTGATAACGGACGTTTTTCGTTCACAGAAAGGCAGAACGTCGTTTACTGTCTTTGCGACGTAGGCTTGCTTGATGGTCTGGACTGTGTTGTCGGTTCGCTCACGGTGATCAGAGTAGTTGGATGACCGTGTGGCGACAAATGCCTGAGCTTGCGTCGAGTGCCTGGCTGGCAATCTCGGTTTGAGGACGCGGCTTTGTGATACTGCAATGCTGTTGGTTACAGTGCAACGCTTTGGACAGGTGCTAGGTTCCGTCATCAGCTGGATTCTTTACGAAGCTCATGGGCAGTTCATCTCTCTACTCTTAATGACGGAGCCACAAGGAGCTCAGCATCCC